>JAHEFN010000048.1 GCA_024640185.1 Gemmatimonadota bacterium
GGCCACGACCGGGCGGCCGTATCGGAAGGCCGCCCCCGCCACGAGCACCGCCTGACCGAGGTAGAGGACTTCGGGGTGCCATGACGCCGCGAGGGCTGGGTGGTGCGGACGCGTCCGCCACCATCCCACCAACGCCAGCAGCGGCGAGGCAAGGAAGACCGTGAGACCACTCGGCCTCGACCAACCGGCCCACTCCGGTGACAGCGCCGTCGGCAGCAAGGCCGTGATCGCCGTGAAGGCTTCCCCGGCCGGAATCGCCCAGAGGACGATCCCGAAGGTCGCCAGCACCGCCGTGCGCGCTGGCCCGAGCCCAGCGCGGAGCGCCACCGCGGCCGTGGCAGTGAGCACGACGACCCACGCCAGGCCCATGGCGAGCAACATCTCCGGTGGCAGGACTCCGCCAGCCATGCCCAGTGGGGCGCCCGCCCAGGTGGCAACGCGAATCACCCCGACGGTGGCCGCCAAGAGCAGGCTCCCGGCCATGATCGTGCGGCGCCAGCCCACCGCGACACGGGCGTCGATCGCGATCAGCAGAACCCCCGCCGCGAGGACCGCAAGCCAGCCTGCGGCTGCGGCAACCGGTCGCCACCCAAAAACCTGCAAGAGCGCCAGTACCACGGCGGCCGGGTATGCCCACGAGAGGACGGCACCGAGTCGCGGCGACAGGCGCGGCGCCCTGCCGTGGGCCTGACTCATCCATGTCATCGTGGAGCCACCTCAACGATCCTCGTCGTAGTCGCCTACCTTGACCACGGCCAGCATCTCCGGCCGCAGGTAGCGGCCGATCACATCCTGCACCTCTCGTGGCTTGAGGGCCGCCACGTGCCGCTCGAGTGCCG
The DNA here is from genome assembly GCA_024640185.1 of Gemmatimonadota bacterium. Taxonomy (GTDB): domain Bacteria; phylum Gemmatimonadota; class Gemmatimonadetes; order Gemmatimonadales; family GWC2-71-9; genus Palsa-1233. Next base: position 840 of record JAHEFN010000048.1, read on the forward strand.
CGTCATCGGCGAGCGAACGGCCCAGACCGAGCCGTTCCACGAGCCGGCCTGCCAATGCAACGTCGTTCGCCCTCGCCAGCTTTCGACTCTCGAGCCACCCGGACCGCGCCGCGTCGAACTCTGCGGCGGCGAACCCGTCGCGTCGAGCCCGCTCCAACTCCTCGTCGAGCGCGACCCGTACGGCCGCGAGACTCGCCGGTGCGTGGATGATCATCCCGATCCAGGTCGCGGTGGCATCGAGCGGGGAGGCCGAGAAGAACGACTGGACGCCATACGACAGTCCGTCGCGATGGCGGAGTCGGTCCGCCAGCCGGGAGTTGAGGAACCCCCCACCGAGGAGATAGTTCGCGAGCACCAACGCGGGATAGTCGGGGTGACCCTCATCGACCGGGATGTTCCGGCCAACCATCAGCAGCGCGTTGGCCTTCTCGGCGATGGCAATCGTGGTGTCGAGCGGAGTGTGCGCCTGCCAGGGCACCGCGATCCGCTGGTAGGGCGCGAGACTCTCCCATCCGGCCAGTTCGCGGAGCACGAGGGCATGCACGGAGTCGGGGTCGAAGTCCCCGACGATCACGACCGCCCCGCGTGAGGCGCCATAGTAGCGCGCGTGGAATCCCTGGACCGCCTCAAGCGTCACCGCTGCGAGTTGTGCCCGGCGTTCGGGGTCGGATGCCGTGTATTGCACGTCACCGGGTGCCCAGGGCGAGAGATGTCGCTGCATGGTTCGCAGCGCGATCGCCTGCGGGTTGGAGCGCTGCTGGTCGAGCAGGGCGAGCTGGGCCTCTCGGAGCACCTCGAACTCACGCGCGTCGAATCGCGGCCGGCGAAGCACCTCGATCGCCAGTCGCAACGCCTCGGGGAACTGTGCCCGTCCGGCCTTGACCGCGCCGAACGCCCCGGTGGCCGAGCCGCCCACCCCGATCTCCGCCTGCAGTCGGGTGATCGCATCTCCCAACTCCTGGCGATCCCGGGTCACCGTCCCCCGCATCAACAGCTGGCCCGTCACCTCGGGAACCGCCCCCATCCCGGCCAAGTCTTCCGCCGTCCCGAAGGGGAACGCGAACCGGGCGGTGACCATCCCCCCCCGCGTTCGGCGCGGCAACATCGCGAGGCGGACGCCATTGGGAAGGGTGACCGAGATCAGCCGTTCCTCGACCCCTTCCACCGAGGGATCCCACGCCTCCACTGGCACGGCGACCGAGTCGCCACGATACCCCTCGACCATCGCCGCAACCTCACCGACGTCGGAGAGGTCAACCCGCTGCGAGCGTGCCTCGGGCTTGAGGATGCCCACCGTGAGATTGGAGGGCTTGAGATACGCCACGGCCACCCGTTGCACATCGGCGGGTGTGACGGCCCGAAGGCGATCGCGATGGAGATAGAGCAGCCGCCAGTCCCCCACTGCCGCCCATTCGGCGAGACGCATCGACCCCGCGACCGGATCGAGCAGTTCCGCAGCGATCGCCTGCAACACCACCGCCTTGCCCCGCTCGACCTCCGCGGGAGATGGGGGGGCGATGGCCCACAGCCGTGCCACCGCATTCAGCATGGCGTCCCGGGCGGACTCCGCCGGGTCACCGCGCCGCAACACCGCCTGGGCGAACAGCATGCCGGGTTCACGCAACCGATAGCTGTTCGCGGTCACGTTGGCCCCGATCCCCGGGCCAATCACCGACGTGAAGAGTCGGCCGGTGCCGGGGGCTCCCAGCACCTGCGCCAGAACCTCGATCGCCGCCATGTCGGGATGGGCCGCACCGGGCAGATGCCAACCGAGGATCACCGCCTCGGCATCCCCGGGGCGTCGCAGCACCACACCGCGCTCTCCGTCCTGGATCGGCTCCCGGGTGTGGGTGGGCCAGAGCTGCGCCGCTCCCGACCGGGACGGCCGGGGAATGGCGCCGAAGGTCCGGGTCACCACCTGCAGCGCCACCGCTGGATCGAAGGCCCCCGCGATCACCAGGACGGCGTTGTCGGGCTGGTAATACTTCTGGTAGAACGCGCGCAGACGTTCGATGGAGACCTGCTCGATGTCACTCGTGGTCCCGATCGTCGGCCGGCCGTAGTTGTGCCATGGAAAGGCGGCGGCGAAGACGCGCTGACGGAGGATGCCGACCGCATCGTTCTCGCCGGCCTCGAATTCGTTCCGGACCACCGGCATCTCCGCCGCGAGCCCTTCGGCGCTGACGAAGGAGTTGACCATCCGGTCTGCCTCAAACGCGAGCGCCCACCGGAGGTTCTCCTCGGTCGCGGGGAACGTCTCGTGGTAGCTGGTTCGATCGGGCCAGGTCGTTCCGTTGGGGGAGGCGCCACGGGCGGAGAGTTCTGCCGGGATATCCGGATGCCGCGGGGTGCCCTTGAACACCAGGTGTTCGAGCAAATGTGCCATGCCACTCTCGCCATATCCCTCATGTCGGGAGCCGACAAAATACGTCACGTTGACCGTCAGGAGCGGTCGCGAGGGGTCCGGGACCAAGAGGACCTGCATCCCGTTGTCGAGGCGATACGAAGTGACCCCCTCGACGCTGGCGACCGGGGTCGGAGGCCGTTGGGCGTCGACGGCCGAGGCCGAGACCACGAGCAGTCCCAGGAGACCGAGGCGCCTCTTGCGGGTCATGACGCCTCCGCCGCGGGAGCGTGCCAGGCCCCCAGCCGCTCGGCGAGTCGCTCGGCGGCGGCGACCCCGCCTCGCATGGCGTCGGCGAACGTCAGTCCGTCCCGCCACGCACCGCAACAGCTGACCGACGGCATGGTGCCCTCGAAGGCCGCGACCTGCCCGATCGCCGCGCCGTGGCCGGCGACCGCCTGTGGCAGTGCCTCGGGCCACCGATCGACCGCACTGAGGACCGGCGACCCACTGATATCCAACAGGCCCGCGAGCAGCTCGGTCACCAGCGCGATGAGATCGGCATCGCCGCGCGTCACCAGGTCGGGATGGTGGACCCCACCCACCGTCGCGGTGAGCAGCACATGCCCCGAAGGCGCCCGGTCGGGAAGGAGGCTCGAGGCGAACACCACCGACCGGAGCGGTGATCGGTCGGCCATCGAGGTCAGGACGCCGTGGCCATCGAGGGGGTGCGCGACCTGGTCGCGGTGGAAGCCGAGGGAGACCGTCGCGACCGACGCGTGCGGCATCGCGGACAGGGCATGGAGCGCGTCACCCCCCTCCCCCGGCAGCTCGAGCGACCGCAAGGCGATCGCGGGGAGCGCCAGCAAGACGCCGTCTCCCTCGAACCGACGACCCGTGGCACTCTCGACCGACCACCCGGACGAGGTGCGCCGCAAGCTGGTGACCGGTTCCTCGAGCCGCATCGACGCGCCCAGCATCTCGGCGAGAGCACGAGGGACCTCTTCCATCCCCCCTGCACAGCTCCAGGGCGGCTGCGGGTCGCTCCGCCTCCCCTCCTGCCGGGCCCGCCGGGCGGCCCGCATGCGGCCCTTGAGGATCGAGCCAGCCCGGCGCTCGAGGGCGACCAGGTGCGGCAAGGCCTGGCTGGCCAGCAGCGTGGCGGGATCGCCACCCGAGACCGCCGAGACCACGGGGTCAATGAACCGGGCGGCCATCTCGGCCCCGAAGCGGCGGGTGGCGAAACTGAGGACCGACTCCTCGGGGTCGGGTTCGCCCCGGGCCACGAACGGTTCCTTGAGGAGGCGCAGCCGGCCAGGGATGCTCAGCAGCGGGGAGGCGACCATCTCGCTGGTGGTCGTGGGCACCGCCACCGGCCGGCCATCATGGACCAGGAATCGACGACGGCGGGCATCTGACAGGGGGATTCGCCTGGAGTCCTCCAACCCGGCCAGCCTCAACAGATCATCAACCACGCCCGTGGCGGCCGGCATGGCGGCCCCCCCGGCCTCGATGGTCCACTCGCCCTGCTGTCGGGTGCGCATCTGCCCTCCGGGGCGACCAGACGCCTCCAGCAGGGTGACCCCGACACCGATCGCGCGGAGGCGGTGTGCCGCCATCAGGCCCGACAGCCCGCCGCCAATCACCACGACGTGGGGGGCGTTCATCGAAGGCGGCGGCTCTCGAGATCCGCCTGTTTCTGCGGCGTCATGCTGGCCTTTGTGCTGCGGGAATACACCATGGCAACGATAGAGGGGAGCCGGGAGGGTGGTCAAACCTGAGCGCCACGACCCCCAGAATCTGTCCAAGAGCCCCAGGCGTTTCAGTACGTTTCAGCTTGTGTCGATCCCGTACGGATTCTAACTTCGTGAGTTGGCGTATGCCGCCAGGTCGCCTCCTGGACGCCCGCATCACCCCGATCTTGGCGAGGGCCCGTGACGATTGAGACGCTGCAGACCCAAAAGACCCAGGTGGCGGTCTTCAACAAGTGCCGGAACTTCACCACCGCGCGTGAGATCCAGGCGGCGGGGATGTACCCGTACTTCAAGCCGATTTCGGAGTCCGAGGACACCGTCGTCACCATCGAGGGCAAGCGGCGGATCATGCTGGGCTCGAACAACTACCTCGGGCTCACCCACCACCCCAAGGTGCTCGAGGCGGCCGGGGCGGCGCTCAAGCGGTATGGCTCCGGCTGCACCGGATCGCGGTTCCTCAACGGCTCGCTCGACCTGCATGAGCAACTCGAGTCGGAACTCGCGGCCTTCCTCGGCAAGGAATCGTGCCTGGTCTTCTCCACCGGGTACGGGGCGAACCTCGGGATGATTTCCGGGCTGATGGGGCGCAACGAGACGGTCTACCTCGACAAGCTCGACCACGCCTGCATCGTCGATGGCGCCAAACTCGCCGCCAGCGACACGCAGCGGTTCAATCACGGGGACCTCGAGGGCCTCACCCGGCTGCTGGAGAAGAACACCGGCGGCAACGGCACCCTCATCGTGGTCGATGGCGTCTATTCGATGGAAGGCGACATCGCCGACGTACCGGAGCTGCTCAAGATCGCCAAGCGATTCGGCGCCGCACTGGCCGTCGACGATGCCCACTCGCTCGGCGTGCTCGGCCCCCGCGGCGAGGGCACCGGCGCCCATTTCGGGGTGGCCAATGAGATCGACCTGATCGCCGGGACCTTCTCCAAGTCGCTGGCCTCGGTCGGCGGCTTCGTCGCCGGCACCGAAGAGGTGATCCACTATCTCAAGCACCACTCACGGCCGTTCATCTTCACCGCCTCGCTGCCCCCAGCCAACACGGCAGGTGTGCTGGCCGCGCTCCAGGTGATGCAGGACGAGCCCGACCGGCGCGATCGCCTGTGGGCCAACGCCAAGCGCCTCAGTGAGGGGTTCCAGTCCCTCGGCTTCGACATCGGTCCCACCGAGACACCGATCATCCCGGTGCTGATCGGTCCGCTCGACAAGACCTTCGTCTTCTGGCGGAAGCTCTACGACGCCGGCGTGTTCACCAACCCGGTCGTCCCGCCCGCGGTGCCGCCCTCGCAGTGTCGCCTGCGGACCAGCGTGATGGCGACCCACTCGGCGGACCAGATTGACGAGGCCCTCGAGGCCTTCGCCAAGATCGGCCGGGAGCTGGGGGTCATCTGAGCGCTGCTGGACCGACGGTCCGGCGCGTCGAGACCGGGCGCGACCTCTCCGCATTCATCGACCTTCCCTACCGCCTCCACCGGCGGAACATGATGCACGTCCCGCCGCTTCGGGCGGAGGTGCGTGCCCTGCTCGACCGGAAGGCGAACCCGTTCTTCGAGCATGCCGAGGCCGACTACTTCCTTGCCGAACGCGACGGCCAGGTTGTCGGCCGCATCGCGGCGATCCACAACCGACTCCACAACGAGGTCCACGACGACCAGGTCGGCTTCTTCGGCTTCTTTGAGTGCATCAATGACTTCACGGTGGCCAGGGCGCTCCTTGATGCCGCCGCCTCCTGGGTGCGCGAACGGGGGCTCACCGTCCTCCGCGGCCCCGCCTCGTTCTCCAGCAACGAGGAGTTCGGCTTGCTGACCGACGGCTTTGACACGCCGAACACCCTGATGATGCCCCACAACCCGCCCTACTACCTCACCCTGCTCACCACGGCCGGGTTCACGAAGGCCAAGGGGCTGGTCTGCATGGAGGGCGGCTCACTCGATGGGCCGGTCACCCCGCCGCCACGGACGGCACGCGCCGTGGAGCTGATCCTCAAGCGGTACGGTTTGCGCATCCGGTCGCTCGACATGCGGCGATTCCAGGAGGAAGTCGAACTCGTCAAGCGACTGTACGATGCCTGCTGGGAAAAGAACTGGGGCTTCGTCCCGATGACCAACGCCGAGATCGACCACCTCGCCAAGCAGTTGCGCCCGGTGATCGTCCCGGAACTGGTGCCCTTCGTCGAACGCGAGGACGGCACCCCGATCGGCTTCGGCCTGACCCTTCCCGACCTGAATGAAGCGTTCCGCACCAACCGCAATGGTCGGCTCTTCCCGGCGGCCCTCACGGCGATGTGGAAGCTCAAGAGGCGGAAGCTCACGCGGGCGAGGATCCTCCTGCTCGGCATCCTGCCCGAGTGGCGCGGCAAGGGCATCGACTCCGCCCTCTACCACACCATCTGGAGCCGGGCCGCCGAGCGCGGCATCGGGTGGGGCGAGGGCGGCTGGCTGCTCGAGGAGAACAGCGGCATCATCCAGGGGCTCGCCAAGGCCGACTTCTCCATCTACAAGTCCTACCAGATTCTCGACCGCCCGACATGAAGGTGATGGTCACGGGCGCGACCGGCTTCGTTGGCTCTCACCTGGCCGACCAGCTGCTCACGCACGGTCATGAGGTGACCCTCCTGGTCCGGAGCCCGGAGCGGGCGGCCCACCTCGCCGACCGGGGTGCCCGCCTGGTTCGCGGCGACCTCGCCGATCTCACCGCGATCGCCGAGGCCAGCGAAGGCCAGGAGGTGGTGCACCACGTCGCCGCCCTGACCGGGGCCGTGGACGAGGCGGAGTTCCTGGCCACGAACCGGGAGGGCACCCGGCGCATCCTCGACGCGGCGGTGGCCGCCAAGGTCGGCCGGCTCGTCCTCCTCTCGTCGGGCGCCGCCGGTGGCCCCGCCAGCCGTGGTCGACCCCGCGACGCCAGCGAGCCCGACGAGCCGGTGACGATGTATGGCCGCAGCAAGCTCGCATCCGAGCAGCTCGTCCGTGCCGCCGATCTCCCCTGGACCATCCTGAGGCCGCCAGCCGTCTACGGACCGAGGGACACCGAGAACTTCCTGGCCGTCTTCCGCGCCGCAAACCGACTCGGGATCACCCCGGTTTTCGGTGATGGCAGCCAGGAGTTGTCGATGATCCATGTCAGCGATCTCGCTGACGCCTGCTGCCGTGCCGCGACCGCCGAGGCCGTCATCGGCGGCACGTACTACGTGAATCATCCCGAGGTGGTCACCGCGCGCGCCATCGTGGAGACCATCGGCCGTCATGTGGGGCGAACCCCCACCGTGGTGCCGCTGCCGGAGTGGATCACCCGGTCGCTGCTGACCATCACCGGGACCACCGCAGCGCTGCTCCGACGCAAGACGATCCTCCGTGCCGACAAGGCCAACGAGTTCTACCAGCCGGCCTGGACCGGTGATCCCACCGCCTTCATGCGCGACGCCGACTGGCACCCCGCCTTCGACCTGGTCACCGGCATGGCCGACACGGCGGCCTGGTATCGCCAGGAGGGACTGCTCTGAGTCCTGTCCACCGCTGGCGACTGGTCGATCGACTGCTCGCCGGGTACGGCCTGGTCCTCGCGGCGCTCTCCCTGGGCCGACTGGGGCAGCCCGGCGTGCCACTCGTCCTGTTGGCCCACCTGGGGCTGCCGCTCCTGGCATGGTTGATCACCCGTGCGCCGGAGGGCGGCCTGGCGGGACTCCTCCGCGCCGCCTATCCGGTCCTGCTGCTGCCGGGGCTCTACTCCGCGATCGATGTCCTCAACGGCTTCGGGGCCGTCGTGGTCCATGACGCCCCGATCCAGGCCCTCGAACTCGCCCTCACCGGTGGCCAGCCCGCCCGCGACTGGTGGCGCACCGCACCGAGTGCGTTCTGGTCGTGGCTCTTCCACGCCGTCTACTTCTCGTACTACGTCGTGGTCCCGCTGCCACTGATCATCTTCCTGGCGACCGGACGCCGTGCCGCGGTTGAACGCTACCTGACCGGGGTGATCGCCACCTTCCTCTTCTGCTACCTCATCTACCTGCTCTGGCCGGTGGCGGGGCCGTACTACGAATTCGCGCGTCCCAGCGGGCCGTTCATCGCCAACGGACCAGCCCAGCTGGTCTATGCCGCACTCGCGAAGGGGAGTTCGTATGGAGCCGCGTTTCCGTCATCGCATGTGGCGGCCACCGTCGCGGCGACGATCGGGGCCTGGCTGGCCATGCCGAGACTCGGCCAACTCCTCGCCATCCCCACCGCCCTGCTCGCGGTGGGTGTGGTATACTGCCAGATGCACTATGTGATCGACTCGCTGGCCGGCGTCATCGTCGGCATCACCATCCCGATCCTGGCGACGACACTCGACCGCCGGATGATCGCACGAGGGTGATCCGTTGGCTGGCTTCTGATCTCTGATCTCCGTCCTCCTCCATCCTCTCCCTGCTGACCATGCCCCCACCTCCCTGCCGCCGACTCGGACGTCAATGTCGCGTTCTCGACGTGACCCTCCGCGTCGCCGTGCTCGAAGGCGAGGAGGACCACGACGCGACCTGGATGCTGGGGCATACCGAGCGGGTCGAGTTCGGCTCGCTGTTCACCGACGATGACGAGCTCTGGGTCCACGCCCGACTGCATGTCCCGTGTCGTCACCTGCGGGAGTCACCGGGCGGCAAGGCCCACTGTCGCGCACACGACTTCCGGGGGCCCCTCGAACCACTGGTCTACGAGCGGCAGGTGCGCCAGGTGGCCGACCACCGGTTCAACCTCGTCGAGGGCCGCAGGCTGCGGGCTCGGACGCTGCCCAAGGTCGTCCATACGCGACAGGAGTTGCCGGTGGTGGAGATGCCCAACCCCTGCGCCACGGCCTCGTGCCGAACCGGCGACAACCGGCAGGGTGCCGCCTGTTGCCGGGACTTTCAGGTCGACATCCGTTGTGACGAGGAGCAGGAACTCCTCGAGGCGCTGATCCGCAACCGGAAGGCGCCCTACCTCTGCAAGGTCACCAGGGACGACGACGACGGACTGCTCAATGCCGAGATCCTCTCGGCCTGCGGCTACCTGCTCGAGGATGGCATCCACTGCTCCCTGCACGACCGCCGGCGCAAGGATGGCCGCCCGGCCAAGCCGCTGCTGTGTTCAGCATGGCCCAAAAAGAGGACAGGTCTCCACCCTGGCTGTGTCTTCACGAACCGCCGAGTACAGCTGTAAGTTCTTGTCGGCACATGACTTGCCAGTTCTGTGTGGCTCAGGCCCGTCCCATGCGTCTCTATGTCAGCGTCCCTGTGCCTTGGAGAGCACCATGGCGTTCGACCTCGAGGAACTCTATCGCACGACCTACGACGCTGTCGTCCGTTTCCTGTACCGCAAGGTCTGGGACGCCGATCGTGCCGAAGATCTTGCCCAGGAAGTCTTCATGCGGGCCCTGAAGCACCAGCCTGAGAAGCCCCGTTCGTGGGTCTTTGCCGTGGCGGCCAACATCGCCAGGGACGAGGCGCGCTCGGCGATCCGTCGCCGCAACCACCTGACGCTGCTCAAGCACGAGCCGATTGCCTCCCCGACGCCCAACGGTGACATCGAGGACAACCTCGACTATGCGGAGCAGATGGCGGAGGTCCGGGAGGCGCTTGCCACCCTGACGCCGCGCGACCGGGAGGTGCTGTTGCTGTGGGACGCCGGACTCTCCTATCCCGAGATCGCCGAGCAAACCGGCCTCGCCGTGGGCGCCGTCGGCACCACCCTGGCGCGAGCCCGCAAGCGGCTCGTTGCCGCGCACGACATGATGGAGCAGCACCGTGCAGACCAATGTGAGGAGCAGCGTGCGGCCGCATCTTCCTGAAGAGGAACTCCATGCCTGGCTCGACGGCGAGCTGTCAGCAGCACAGCGCGCCGACATTGCCCAGCACCTGCTGGCGTGCCTGATCTGTCGGGCCCTCGAGGCCGAGGTCCGTGCGGTCCGTGAGCACGCCTCTCGGTTGCTGGCGATCGCCACCCCGGCGACGATCCGCCGGCCGGCGATCCCGGCGGCCAGGCACCAACTGCGGTGGGGGCGGGTGAGCGGACTCGCCGCCGCCGCCACGGCGGTCGTCGGCACCTCCTGGCTGCTCGGGGTCGGCGGCGGAAGCCAGACCCCGGCAATCCTCCTCGCCACCGCGGCGCCGGTCGCCCAGGCGATCCACGCCAGCTATCCGGCACCAGCCTACGTGGAGGTGGAGGATCGACTCGAGCCTTCACCGACCCCGGCGCCATCCCGGCGACTGGTGCTCGCCTCGCGAGCCGCCATGACGCCTCAGGTCGCGCAACCGACCGGCATCATCCAGATCGCCGACCGCAGACTGCGGGTCGTGGACCCGATGGCCGGCCTCTCTCCGGCGGTGGGCGAGGGGTGGCAGACCTCCTCCTTCCAGGAGGCGAGGGAGGCCTCCAACGGTGAGCTCGCGCACCTCGAGGGCCTCGAGACCCGGGCCGTCCGGTTGCAGCCCTCGACCGTCGGGGGACGGGCCACCGCCATGGTCCGCCAGCTGCTCCCCGATGGCCGGGCCGTCTGGGTGGTCGAAGGGGCCCTCGAAGAGCTCGAACAGGTCT
>JAHEFN010000296.1:0-1165 GCA_024640185.1 Gemmatimonadota bacterium
CGCGGCGGTCAACGCCCTGTCTGACGTGTGGGCCATGGGAGGCACGGTCCTGGCCGCCATGAATCTGGTGAGCTACCCGCTTCCCCAGCTCGGCCGGGCGGCCCTGACCGAGATCCTGCGCGGTGGGCTGTCGGCCCTCGCGGAGGCGGGCGGCGTGCTGGCCGGCGGCCACACCGTGGAGGGTCAGGAGCTTCTCTATGGGATGGCGGTGACCGGCACCGTCCACCCCGACCGGATCTGGCGCAACGCCGGCGCTCTTCCCGGCGACGCGCTCGTGCTCACCAAGCCCCTCGGCACGGGCGTCCTCACCACCGCAGCCAAAGCCGAGATGGTCAACCCCAAAGACCTCTCGACCGCTCTGCGATGGATGGCGACCCTCAACCGTGAAGCGGCCGAGGTATTGCACGATTTCGCACCACACTCCGTCACCGACATCACGGGGTTCGGGCTCGCCGGCCACGTCGCCGAGATGGCCGAAGCCTCGGGCGTGGCGGTCGAGATCGACCTCAACGCCCTGCCGCTACTGCCCGGCGCCCTCGAGGCCGCGGCCACGGGTCTGGTGCCGGCCGGTGCGGGCAAGAACCGCGACAGTATCGCCGCGGTTCTCGAGGTCGAGGACGGCGCCGACGATCTCCGGGTCGACCTCTGTCTCGACCCCCAGACCTCGGGCGGACTGCTCGCCGCGGTTCTGCCCGAGCACGCCGAAAACCTCGTCCGCCGCCTCCCCGGCGCTGCCGTCGTCGGCAGGGTAATCGATGGCAAATCCGGAGCGGTCCGGCTCGGATAACCACAGAGACACAGAGACACAGAGGGGTCATTACCGCCTCATACTCCGGCGAGGTCCTGGCCGTCGGACGGCCAGAGACCGATGGGGTGAACGATAGCTCCGAGCGAGGACGCTCGTCGCAATCGCCCACCCCATCGGCCCGCGCTCAGGGAGCGCAGGCCTCGCCTCCCTCACTGACTTGTTTGTGTAGGGTGGGCCTTGGCCCACCTTCAGGATTGCTGCTGGGCCCTCAAGTTCGTCTCATACTTGAACGACTCTGAAGGTGGGCTGAAGCCCACCCTACGATTCCAACCGATTCGGCGCATCCCTTCACGCGGAAGGCAGAACCGGCGCGCCATCGGCGCGTCGCCGGTGGGGCGGCCGGCTGGGACGGATGCT
>JAHEFN010000296.1:1175-2216 GCA_024640185.1 Gemmatimonadota bacterium
CCGGGGTCCGGCGATCCCTGATCGCCGGCAGTTCTACCGAGCCGGTGAAGGACCTCTGTGCCTCTGTGTCTCTGTGGTTCAGCGGCCGCGCAGGTGCTGGAGGAGGATGCCGGCGGCGACGGCGACGTTGAGGCTCTCGATCTCGTTGCTGAGCGGGATGGTCAATTCGCCGTCGGCCAGGTCGCGGGCCTCGTTGGAGAGGCCGACGCCTTCGGCGCCGAGCATGAGGACGCAGGGCCGGACGGGCTCCCAACCGGCCACCGGTCGGCCGTCGGACCCCGCAGCCCAGACCTCACCGCCGACCGAGCGCACCCGCTCGACGGCCTTGATCGCGGGCACTCCACGCTCGATCGGCACGCGGAAAACCGCCCCCGAGGAACCGCGCACGGCGCTGGGGCCGAAGGGGTCGGTGCAGTCGGGTGACAGCATCACGACCGCGGCGCCGAGCCCGGCCGCGGAGCGCACGATGGCACCGAGGTTGCCCGGGTCCTGAACACGGTGGAGCCAGAGAGCGACACCACCGGTGGCGGCCCACCGGTGCGGCCGCGGCTCCGCGGCCACCGCCAACAGGCCCTGCGGCGTGCGGGTCGGGGCGATGTCCGCGAGCACCGAGTCCTCCATTTCGTAGACTGATTCGGCGGCTTCGATCAGCTCCGCCATCTCAGGTGCTGCGGTGGCTTCCGGGCTCAGGTAGAGCTCGAGGATGGGCACCCCCCAGCGCACCAGATCCAGAGCGATGCGGCGCCCGTCGACGATCACCTCGCCCCCGCGACGGTGTTTGACCCGCCGTCTGAGGTCCTTGACCCGCGCACCGTGCCGTCCCAGCCGTTCAATTCCGGTTTCCGTCATGCAGGGATCTAACCACGGCAGCGGCAAAGAAGATAGAGGAAAGGGAGTTGAGTTGAATTCGGAATTCGGAATTCGGAATTCGGAATGGCGACCTCCCAGCCAGATGCTGTCGGTACACCGAGATTTCGTGTTGGAACACAGTGAATGGGAAAGGGCTCGACCAATCAGCAATTCGCTCAGCGAATTGCCTTT
>JAHEFN010000296.1:2226-3267 GCA_024640185.1 Gemmatimonadota bacterium
TGGATATTTTCACAATCATTTGCAATAATCCGGGACCCGCCATCGGATCCGGCGGAGGAAGGGACAGGACAGCCATGAGCCTCTCCTTGATCGCCAAATCGATTGGCGAATCGGCAACCCTCAAGCTCAACGAAGTGGCCGCCATTCTCCGCGCCAAGGGCGACCCGGTCATCCACCTCGGCGGAGGCGAACCCAAGGGCAAGCCACCCCTCGACGCGATCCTCGCGGCGAGCTCTCTCCTGAGCTCGGGCGAGGTGCGGTACACGCCACCGGACGGCATCCCTGCTTTGAAGCAGGCCATCATCCGCTACACCGAGGACTTCTACGGATGGCGGCCGCAACCTGAGAACGTGATGGCGTCGGGCGGCGCCAAACAGGCCATCATGTCGGCCCTGCACGCCATCCTCGACCCCCAGGAAGAGGTCATCTTCCCCGCTCCCTACTGGGTCTCCTACCCGGAGATGGTCAAGCTGGTCGGCGCGGTGCCGGTGCCGGTCCTCCCCGAGGACGGTTCCTTCATCCCCCGCGTCCGGGACATCGAACAGGTGATCGGTTCCTACACCAAGGCGGTCATCCTCAACAGCCCGAACAACCCTTCCGGCGCGGTCTATCCGGCGGAATTCGTCCAGGGAGTGGTCGAGCTGTGCGAGAAGCGCGGTCTGTGGCTGATCATGGACGACATCTACCACCGCTTGATTTTCGACGGACGCAAGCCGATCAACCCCTACGACTTCGCCAAGGACCGCACCGACAACTCCAAGCTGATCATCATCAACGGGGTCTCCAAGCAGTACGCGATGACCGGTTTCCGCATCGGGTGGGCGGTCGGCAACACCCGCTTGATCGAGGTCATGACCAACATCCAGGGCCACGAGACCTCGGGCCCGTCGGCGGTCCTGCAACACGCCGCGGTGGGTGCCATCAACGGCGTCCAATCGTCGGTCTCGAGCCTCTGCACGACCCTCGAGAACAACCGCAACGTCCTGGTCCAGGAGCTCAGGGCATTCGAGGGCGTGCGGTTGGAGAAGCCCGGCGGCACCT
>JAHEFN010000297.1 GCA_024640185.1 Gemmatimonadota bacterium
ATGTGGGTCGATGGCGCCAAGGTGATCGCCTCGGTCCGCGCCTCCAACGGCTGGGTCCACGTGATCGATGCGGTGCTGGTGCCGAAGTCGGAGTAACACCGTCCACGATGTGCGAAGGGGTGCCCGGTCTGGGCACCCCTTCGTGCGTTTGGCCCCCGTCGCGACGACGGAATGCTACTTCTTGGCCACCGGCGCGTAGGCCGTCATCTGGATCTCGATGATCGTGTTGTCGCTGTAGTGGCGATCGACACAGACGGCCGTCCATGTCGAGTAGGGTGGCGGCATGAACTCGGCCTTGACCTCGATCATCGCCCCGAGCTGGTCGTACATCTCCTCGCGCTCGCCTGGATTGGCGAAGACCACCTCGCCGCCGGGTGCCTGCACGCGGGGGACCGGGTACTCCTATGCCTAGGCAGTGCCGCCCAACCCGGCGACCAAGACTGCGGCGAACACAAACTGCATACCAATCGGAACTGTGGGCTTCACGGAGCCTCCTCAGAGATGAATGGGACCATCGATACGGCCTATTGCACCGGCCCGAGATACGTGTCGAGCCACTCGAATGTCTCGGCTACCAGGCGCGGCCGTGGCACATCGTGGCCACCTTCGTAGACCACCCACTTCTTGTCGGCCGCCGGGGTGCCGAGCCGCTCGAAGAACGGTCGCTGCGCAGTCTCGGTCGGGAAGAAGAAGTCGTACTTGCCGTTGAGCATCACCACCGGAATGGTGATGTGCGGCAGGTAGTTGATCGGCTCGACTTCGGGTCGGCCGCGCTCCATCGTGAGTCCGGCCACATAGAGCACCGCCGCCTTGATCCGCGGCTCGACCGCCGGGATGATACCGCCCATGTAGCCACCCCAGCTGTAGCCGAAGTACGCAAACTTGTCGGCGTCGATGTCGTCGCGACTGGTGAGGTAGTCGAGCGTGCGGCGGTAGTCCTTGACCCACATCACCACATGGTCACGCCAGAAGATCGACTCATTGGCGAGGTCGCTGGTGAGCGAGTCGGTCCGCTCGTAGGTGCTGGTGTAGATCGGCAACACGAAGGCCCGCCCGCTCTTCACCACAAAACTCGCCGCCATGTCACGCCGCTCGGCCGAGGTGCGGGTGTTGAGCGCGCCCGAGCCTGGGAAGTAGACCACCGTCTGGTAGGGAGGCGCGCCGCTCTTGGGGGTGAAGACCCAGGCCTGCATCCGCTCGCCGCCGTAGGCGGCCGTGAAGCTGACGAACTCGGCGTTCCACTCGTCACTGGTCGAGTCGGTCAGCTCCACCCGCGCTTCGAGCGGCAGTGGGTCGTAGTCGAACTGGGGCAGGAAGCCGCGGAAGACTTCCTCGGAGACCGAGGTCACCTGGCTGTAGTCGGTGAACTTCCGGACCAACGGCGCCATGGCCAGGGCGACGTTACTGTCGGCCGGGTCGTAGACGGCGAGCCGGATGCCGTTGATCACCGAGCGGTCCATAGGGGGTTGGGCATAGGCGTCGACGAAGGCGTATGTGGGGTCGCTCCAGCCGCCACCGAGGATGTAGCGGAGCTCGCGACCGGCGTCGTTGGCGATCCACTCCCTGACATTCCCGGCCATGTCGGAGACCCCGGTGCCACTCACTCCACGGGGAGTGCCGACTGCCGCCGGACCGGTTCCCTGGAGGTTGCTCTCGGGGACGATGCCTTGCGACGCAAAGACCCCGGCGGCGCGTGCCCAGTGATAGATGGAGGGCAACGACTTCCCCTTCCACTTGGCATACGCCGCCGCTTCGTACCAACTCACCCCGCCAACTGGCATTTCCGCCTGGTCGGTCGGGTAGTCGCCGCCGACCCAAGTGGCCGGGCCCGGTCGACCACTCTGGTCGACGAAGCGGGCCATCGCCTCGTCGCGACCGAGCGTGCGCCCCTCAAGCCTGAACGGCTTCTCCCACAAGGTGCTGTCGCGATATCCGCCGGCATCGACGAACGCCTTGTAGTCGCGGTTGCTGGTCTCGTAGCGATCGATCTTCCAGTCGCGGAGTGCCAACTCCGGTGACCCATCGGCACCGACCAGGAAGGTGCCATAGTCCTCCGCCCCGGCGATCGTGATCACGTCGGGGTCGAGGGCGTCGATGGAATCGAGGGTAACCTGGTAGCCGAAGGAGCCCCAACTCACGAGATGAATGGGACGGTATCCCGGTTTGGTCAGCCGGAAGACCCCGACCTGCCGCGGGAGCGTTTGCGATTCGTACGGCGTGACCCCGACGGCGTGCCACACACTGGTGTCCGCCAGTGATGCGCGTTCGATCGTGACGCCGTCATCTGCTGTCAGGGATGTGGACGGAACCGGGCGGGAGAAGCGACTCCAGAGTGTTGCCAAGGTGGAATCGTCGGGAGCAACCTGCTGTGCTTCCCGTGCCAAATACCAGGCGCTGTCGTACTCCCCGGCATCCGCCATGCGGCGAATCTCGGGGATCGCCGTCTGGTGGACCCAACGGTCGCGCTCGATGCTCCGATACCCGAAGAAGGCCACCACGGCGACGGCGGCGACCGCCACGCCAATCAGCATCCGCATTCCGGTACCGGCAACGGGTGCATCGCTGATGCCGACTATCTCGCCGCTCGGGGTCACCAGTCCCTCGATCGCCTGCAGCAGCTCGTCGGCGGTCTGGTAGCGGGCATCGGGTGACTTCTCGAGGCAGCGCATCACCAGCGCCGCCACCGCAGGCGGGACGTTGGGCTGGCGAGTGCCGATCGGTTCGGGTGTTGCGGTGATCTGCGCGGCGAGCACTGCCTGCGGGGTACCGGTGAACGGCGGCGCACCACAGAGCATCTCGTACGCCATCACCCCGATCGAGTAGATGTCGGCACGGTGGTCGATGTTGGGGTCGGCAGCGGCCTGCTCCGGTGCCATGTAGGTGGGAGTGCCCAGCGACATTCCCACCGAGGTGAGTTCGTGATGGGCACCGGCGTCGGTCATCGCCTTGGCGACACCAAAATCGACCACCAGCGCGTGCCGTTCGGCGATCATCACGTTGTCGGGCTTGATGTCGCGGTGCACCACGCCGTTGCGGTGGGCGTGGGCCAGGCCATCGACGATTTCCCGGAGCAGCCGCATCGCCTCCGACGGCGGCAGCGCCCCGTCGCGAGCCAGGACCCCTCGAAGCGAGTCGCCCTCGATATAGGGCATCACGTAGTAGAGGAGGCCGTCGACCTCGCCCGAGTCGAGCAGCGGCAGGATGTGGGGCGACTGCAGCTGGGCGGCGATGTTGATCTCGCGAAGGAACCGCTCGCCCCC
>JAHEFN010000298.1 GCA_024640185.1 Gemmatimonadota bacterium
ACGAGTCGCCGAGCGAGAGCGGGATCGTCCAGCCCACCGCCGGGTGCTGGGCGTAGCGCTGATAGGTGGCCCACGACACGGTGCCGGCCGGGGCGCCGATCCCGAACACCGACGAGAGCAGGAGCTGCTGCGAGCCCCCGCGCGCGCCGACAATGAGGTCGGTGCCACGGATGGTGCCGGCGAACGACTCCCGCACCCCGCGGCGCACCATCTCGACACCCACCAGCAGCGACACCGAGAGGGCAATCGACGCCACGGTGAGGAGCGTGGTGAGCTTGCGGTTGGCGAGCGACCGGAGCGCGAGGCGGACGGTGAGCATCAGGCCACCCCCACCGCGTTGAGCTCGGGGAGCGAGAGCCGCTCGTCGAACACCCGGCCGAGCGAGAGGTCGTGCGAGACGAAGAGCAGCGTGGC
Source organism: Gemmatimonadota bacterium (assembly GCA_024640185.1). Taxonomy (GTDB): domain Bacteria; phylum Gemmatimonadota; class Gemmatimonadetes; order Gemmatimonadales; family GWC2-71-9; genus Palsa-1233. The sequence continues at coordinate 415 of JAHEFN010000298.1, forward strand.
CCCGGCCGCCTCGCACTCGGCGAAGAGCAGCTCGATGAAGGTCGCCCGCCGGTCGGCATCGAGCGCCGAGGTGGGCTCGTCGGCGATGAGCAGGGCCGGCCGGCCGATCAGGGCCCGGGCCGCCGCGACCCGCTGCTGCTGCCCCACCGAGAGGTCCGTCACGGGGGTGTGGATGAAGTCTCCGAGGTCGAGTCGCTCGAGCAGCTCCCGGGCCACCGTGGCGGGCGGCACCCCGGCCAGCCGGGCGCGCCGCGCCGGGTGCAGGTCGACCGGCAGGGTGACGTTGTCGAGCACCGAGAGCCAGGGGAGCAGGTTGAAGAGCTGGAAGAGGTAGCCGAGCTGCTCGCCGCGGAAGGCGTCGCGCGCCCCGGGGGACATTGCCACGAGATCCCGGCCCAGCACCCGGGTGGCGTCGGACGCCGTGGGGAGCAGCACCCCGGCAACGATGCCGAGCAGGGTGGTCTTGCCACTCCCCGAGGGGCCGTGGAGGAAGACCTTCCGTCCCGCGGGGACCACCAGCTCCGGGATGTGCAGAACCTCCGGTCCCGTGCGATACGAGAACCGGAGGTTGCGAAGTTCGATCGCCGCCGAGGTGCCGGTCACTTGGTCTTCGGCGTGTACGGCTTGCTCTCGATCCCTTCCATCTCGAAGTAGCTGGCCCCGTAGGGCGACTCGACCTGCTTGAGGTGCAGCACCCCCTCGAACATGACCGGGTCCCACCAGCCGATCTTGATCATCTTCTTGCCCTGCATCTTGACGTAGACCATCTGGTTGGGCGGCGGCGGGGGGGTGTGGACGCAGGCACCGAAGTAGGGCACCAGCAGGAACTCATCGGCCCGCTGCATGTCGTCCTCGAGGGGGACGATGAAGGCCGCGATCACCACCCGCTTGCCATCGAGGGCCGCGAGGTCGGCCGGTGCCTTCCCGGTCTCGAGGTCGAGCGAGGCCAGCAGGCGCCAGTCGATCTCCACCGGATCCTCTGCCACGTAGCGGATCGCCGCGGGGAGCGTCATCCCCTCGACCACCGAGGCGCCGGCGGGCCCGGCCACAGCGGCAATCAGGAGTGCAAGGATCGGGTATTTGCCGCGTTGGGGCATGTGGCGCATCTCGATATTGAGAATGTGGTGTCGGCAACATCTCGCTGTATCATTACGTACGGAACGATACCCAGGTTGGGTTCCCCCTGTCTGAATCACTCGCGAGGAGTTTCTTGATGTCCCGTCCTCTCTGTGGAGCGGTCCTTGGAATCGCCCTGCTGGCCGCCGGCGCCTCGCCGGTCGCCGCCCAGCGCCCCGGTGGCTTCGGCAGCCGCATCGACAGCACCCGCTACGTCCGCACCACCGCCCCCACCAACCCGGTCATCCAGCGGATGTACCAGGAGGGGATGGAGCGCGGCCAGGCGATGGCGCTGGCCCAGGTGCTGCTCGACTCGATCGGCCCCCGGCTCACCAACTCCGACCGCTTCGACGCCGGCCAGCGGTGGCTGGTGCAGAAGTACGCCTCCTGGGGGATTCCCGCCGAACAGCAGCAGTACGGCACCTGGATGAAGTGGGTCCGGGGACCGACCCACATGGACCTGGTGACCCCCCGCCTCCGGACCCTCGAGGCGACGATGCTCGCCTGGAGCCCCAACACCAACGGCCGCTGGGTCGAGGCCGAGGCGATCCTGCTCCCGGCCGAGCGCGACCAGTGGGCCGGCTGGGCCAGCCAGGCGCGGGGCAAGTTCGTCCTGGCCTCGGAGGCACAGCCGACCTGCCGGATGCCGGCCCAGGTCCAGGAGTACGGCACCGGGGTGACGGTGGCCAGGATCGACTCACTCCGTGGCGCCTGGCGGGCCGACTACCGGCAGCGGGTCGCCTACGGTGGCAACCCCAAGGTCTGGCCCAAGGAGCTCGGCGTGGCCGGGATGCTGACCAACTCCTGGTCGAACTACCCGGGCGTGGAAAAGATCTTCGGCTCGCCGAAGGACGCCGACAACGTCCCGACCCTCAACATCACCTGCGAGGACTACAACCTCCTCTACCGGTTGGCCGAGAACGGGATGCACCCGACGGTGCGGCTCTTTGCGGAGTCCCAGAACCTCGGGGAGCAGCCGGTCCACAACGTGATCGCCACGATCCGCGGCTCCGAGAAGCCCAATGAGTACATCGTCTTCTCGGCCCACTACGACTCGTGGGACGGTGGCTCCGGCGGCACCGACAACGGCACCGGGACCATTACCATGCTGGAGGCCGCCCGGATCCTCAAGCAGGTCTACCCGAACCCGAAGCGGACGATCATCATCGGCCACTGGGGCGGTGAGGAACAGGGCCTCAACGGGTCGCGCGCCTGGGTCGCCGACCACCCGGAGATGGTCACCCGGATCCACGCCGGCTTCAACCAGGACAACGGCACCGGCCGGGTCGTGAGCGCGGGCCCCGGGCCGTTCCCGGCCGGCGTCGATGCGCTGGTGCGCTACATGGCCGAACTGCCGAGCTCGATGACCGGGCAGATCCGGATGAGCGACGTCGGCGGCCCGGCCACGGGGGGCACCGACCACGCCTCGTTCCAGTGCATGAAGGCCCCGGTCTATGGCCTGGGCGCCAGCAGCTGGGACTACGGCAACTCCACCTGGCACACCAACCGAGACACCTACGACAAGCTGATCACCGAGGACCTGCAGAACAACGCGACCCTGGTGGCAATGCTGGCGTACATGGCCGACCAGGACCCGGCCCTGCTCTCGCATGAGGTCAAGCCGATGACCGACCGCCAGGGCAACCCGGCCGAGTGGCCGAGTTGCGGCACCGGCGACCGCGACACGGCGAGTTCGCCGCGGTAGTCCGTAGCTGAGGCACGGGGCG
>JAHEFN010000299.1 GCA_024640185.1 Gemmatimonadota bacterium
GTGCTCGGTGTCCACGTAGACGACATTCTGGCCATTGCCGAGGAAGACCACCGACGATGCGGGGGCCGAGGGGAGCAGCCGCTGATCGGTGTTGAGGAACCAGTTCATGAAACCGTAGCCGGGGTTGTCGGGGCCAGGCTGCCTCGCCATCGCGATCCAGTCAGCCGGCACCAGCTGCCGGTCACCCCACTTCCCGCCTCGCAGGTAGAGGTAGCCGAGGCGGGCCATGTCCAGGGCGCTGATGACCATCCCGCCGCCCCAGTGCCCACCACCGGTCACGGACTGGATCCTGAGGCCATCGAGCTCCACCCACGAGTTCTCATAGCCGTGCCACCTCCAGGTCGACGAGGCGCCGATCGGGTCCATGACCTCGCGGCGGAGCACCACCGGGAGTGGCTCCCGCAGCACCTGCAGCGCGGCAAGCGCCAGCAGGTTCACCCGCACGTCGTTGTAGGTGAAGTGTGTGCCGGGCTCATGGAGCGGGCGCGATTCCCATCCCTCGCGGGGGCCCTCGGGCCGGTCGGCCCAGTCGGGCTTGCCCCAGAGGGTGCCCTGCCAGTCACTGGTCTGCCGCAGCAGGTGGTCCCACGTGATCGGGCTGTTGTGCTCAGAGGCGAAGAGGTCGATCCCCGCCGGCATCGCCCGGCCGACCGGGGCATCGAGGTCGGGGATCCTGCCGTCGCGCCAGGCAACGGCCAGCACGGTCGAGAGGAAGGTCTTGGTGACGGAGTGCGTCATATCGACCCGATCGACCGGGCCCCACTCGGCGATCACCTTGCCCCGGTACACCACCAGCCCGCTCGGGTCGCCACGTTCCTGCATCGGCCCGATGATCTCGGCGTGGGGCTCGCGGGCCCCGAAGCTCCTGCGCTGACTCTCCGCCTGATCGCGGGGTGCGGTGGACTCGTTGGCGATCGCGAAGGTCACCGCCGAATCGAGCGCGGACTGGGAGAGGCCGAGTGACGATGCCGTCGCGTGAGTCCAGTCCCCGCGAGGCGGGAAGTAGGGCACCTGGGCCGGGGTCGCCGTGCAGGGGACCAGCGAGAGCACACAGGCAGCGAGCAGACGTGATCTGTGCGTCGCGAAGGATGCCGCGGCCGAGGGAGGCACGCCTAGTCGACCGGCCTGTTCATCTTGCCGGCGAGCAACCGCTCGAATTGGGGAGTCCCCTTGAGCGGCTTGAACAACGGATTGGCCTGAAGGTAGCCGGGATTGAGGTGGTACTGCTCCGCGGCGAGCGCCTCGACGGCATCCATCGCCCGGTCGGTCTGCCCCAGCGCGAGGTAGACCCGGATCGCCTGCTCACGCACATACGGCGACTCGCTGTTGTTCCCCGGTGTCGTGGCCCCGAGGGCCCGCTCCGTCTCGACGATCGCCTCGTCGGCCCTGCCGAGGTAGGCCAGCATCACGGCATAGAGCACGCGCAACTGCGCGTCGTCAGGTGCTGCGGCACTCTGCTCCCGGGAGGCCGCGAGTCCCGAGTCGGCGTAGGCTCGTGCCCGCGCCAGGTCGCCCTGCTGGTACGCCGCGGTGGCCATCGACTGGCCCCACCAGGCGATGTCGTTGTCGAACGCTGCCGGGGTCAGCCGGAAGAGCAGCTCCCGTTCCTTCGGTTCGAGCAGGTACGCCATTTCGTTGTAGCCGGCGAAGTAGGTCACCAGTTCGGTGGCGGGGACCCGGGTGAGGAAGTCCCGAATCGCTCGCTGGGCCCCCTTGATGTCATTGCTCGCCACGAAGCCATCGACGACCGTCTGCATCAACCCGGTCCCCGACGGCTCGAGCGCCAGCAGCTCCTCCGCGGCGGCCTTCGCCTCGTCGACCCGGCCGAGGTTGATCAGCACATCAATCAGGGTGTTGAGCACGCCCCTCGAGAGCGGGTCGAGTTCGCGGGCCCGGGAGAGCTTCTCGAGCGCGGCGTCGAAGCGTTCCTCACCAAAGTCATAGCCTGCCGACGTCGCGAGGAGTCCCGCATCGTTGGGGTCCAGTTCGAGGGCCCGGTCGATCGCCCGGCGTGCCGCGACGAGGTCGCGGTCGACCATCCTGTGGTAGTCCGCGACCACCACGTAGGCACCGGCCACCGAGTCACCGGCAAAGGTCATCATCCGGTCGAGCGCTTCCTTGGCTCGACGTGCGACGGCCTGATCCCTGGTGCCGTTGAAGTAGAGCTCAGACAGCTTCCCAACGAGGGCGCCCCAGGCGAAGGCGAAGTTGGAGTCGAGCGCCACCGCCTGCTCGAGGTACCCCGCGGCAACGCGGGCATCGGCGGCCGAATTCGAGCGGATGCCACGGGCCTTGAGGTACAGCTCATAGGCCTCCGGGCTGCTGGTTCGCTGGCTGGCCAGGTCGGTGTCGCTACCCGGCTGCACCGTGACGCCGAGGGCCACCGCCACCTGGGTGGCGATCCGCCCCTGAAGCTGGATGATTCCGGACCGGTCGGAGTCGAAGGAGTCGCGCCAGGTGACCGAACCGTCGGCACCGTTGATGAGCTCCGTGACCACCCGCACCTGGCGATCGCCGTTCGGGCCGTCGATCCAGCGCACCTTCCCCATCAGCACCTGGTCGGCCCGGAGTTCCTGGGCGATCTGGGGGACGGTCTTGGTCGTCTCCCGGTACTGGTCGGCGCTGGCCGAGGCGATGACCGTGAGCTGCTTGAGGGTGGCGAGCTTGTCGCGAACCTCGTCGACCACCCCGTCGGCGAAGTAGGCGTCGTCGGCGGCGCCCTGATTCTCGAACGGCAGCACGGCCACGGTCTTGGTGACGGCCGCCTCGGCGGCGGTGTCCTTGCTGAGCACCTTGGTGCCGAGTGCTCCCACCGCCAGGACTGCCACACCCATCAGTGCCAACTGCCAGGTCTTGAAGTCGCCGCCCGAGGCACCGGCCACCGCAGTGGCCCCGCTCCGGCTCTGGTCCTCGGCAGCCAGCAGCGCCGCGGTCATCTCGCCAGCCGAGCTGTACCGATCGGCCGGGGTCTTGGCCAACGCCTTCATGACGGCCGCGTCGACTGCCAGCGGCAGCGACTCGCGGGTGCTCGTCAGCGCACGGGGCTTCTCGGTGATGCTCCGAGAGATGATCGCCTGCGCGGTGGGCCCCGTGAAAGGTGGCTCGCCAGCGATCATCTCGTAGAGCACGCAGCCCAGTGCGTAGATGTCGCTCCGGCCGTCGAGGTCGGCGACCCCGCTTGCCTGCTCGGGGGACATGTACTGCGGGGTGCCGATCGCCAGCCCGGTCTGGGTGAGCGCCTTGCCCT
>JAHEFN010000049.1 GCA_024640185.1 Gemmatimonadota bacterium
GCGCCATCGCCCACCCCTTCCCGGCGAAGATCCAAAAGAGTTGACCGCGAGTGGCCCCGAGGGCCCGGTGCAGCGCCAGCTCCCCGAGCCGCTCCCGCGCCAGCACGATCAACGCGAGGGTGATCCCCGCCACGGCGATGAGCAGGGCCATCGCCTGAAGAACCCGGGTGATGGCGAAGGTCTGGTCAAAGATCCGCATCACTTCGGTGCGGAGGGTGCGATTGCTGCGGACCACGACCGGGAGGTCGGGGAATGCCGTCCGGAGCCGATCGACCACCGCCTCGGGGTCGGCGCCGGGGACGAGGTAGAGCGCGATGTTGCTGATCGGTCCGGCGCCCAGGGTGCGCGCCAAGGTGGCGAGCCCGACCACCGCGGCGCCCGACTCGTTGCCGTAGTCGTGATAGATCGCTGCCACCGGGAGGCGAACCTCACCGCCGGTGGTGGCGAAGCGAAGGGTGTCACCCACCCCGAGCCCCACCCGCCGGGCGAGTGGCTCGCTGATCATGGTGGCCCCATTCCGCACTGTGGTGCCGACCGTCCGGGCGTCGCCGGCCAGCAGCGCAAATCGTTCGGCCAGCGGCAGCGAGAGGTCCACGCCCGCGAGCACGATCCGACGGCCGCCGACCGTGACCGAGGCACCGCGGAGGCGATCGAGCGCCGCGACTTCGGGCCATTCGCCGATGGTGGCAATGAGTGAGGCGTCGAGCGGGGCGACGTCGACAGACCGTGACCAGGTACTGGTGGTGACGTAGACGTCGGCGCGGACGGTGCCGTTGAGCCAGCTCTCGAGCGTCTGCCGGAAGCTGCCCACCATCACGGTGATCCCGACCAGCAGCGCGACGGCGACCGCCAGCGCGGCGACCGCCACCGCGGTCGACTGCAATCGTGCGGCGAGGGTGCGCACGCTGTAGCCGAATCCCCAGCCGGTGACCCGCACCGACCGTGTCGCCAGGTCGAGCAGTCGCGGGGTGGCAAGCGAGAGCGCCACCAGGAGCGCCGCTGCCAGGACAAAGCCGGCGGGCCGCCATGCCATGCCGAGCCAACGGTACCAGACGGCGGTGCCCAGCAGCAGCAGCAGGCCACCGGCGAGCATCGGCCCGGCGAGGGTGCGGACCCGCGCGTGCAGGGTGAACGGCGCGAGCAACGCCGTGGGGTGGCTGCGGGAGACCTCCAGGGCCGACGGAAGCGCACTCGCCAGGGCACCGCCGACCCCGACCAGGGCGGCCAGGCCATAGAGGCCAGGGGTGAGTCGCAACTGCTCGATCTCGTTCAGGAGGTAGAGGTTGCTGATGGTGCTGCTGACGGCCTCGAGGTTGAGCGAGGCGATGGCATAGCCAAGCGGTAGCCCAACAGCGACGCCGAGGAGCCCGATCAGCGCCACCTCGACGAGCACGAGGGCGAGCACCTGGTTGGCGGACGCGCCGAGCGACCGGAGCACCCCGAATTCACGCCGCCGGCGCACCAGCGATGCTCGGGTGCTGCCATAGACGAGGAAGAGCCCCACGAAGACCGAGATCATCGACAGCGCGGTGAGATTGAGACGGAAGGCCTCGAGCAGGGAGGCCGCGTCGTCGGTGCGCTCCCCGGGGGTCTGCACCACCACGCCAGGGCCGAGGGCCGTGCCGAGCCGGCGGACGACGTCGGCCGGCTCGGCGCCGTCGCGAAGCCGCAGGTCGATCTGGCTCAAGCTGCCGCCAAGGCCGAAGCGGTCCTGGAGCTGGGCGATGTCCATCACGGCGAGCGAGCGGCTGGCTCCCGGCGAAACGCGCTGCAGGTCGACGAGCGAGCCCACGCGGAGGGTCACCCGTCGGGAGCCGCTGGTGACCTCGATCTCGTCTCCCTGCCGGAGTCCGTGCTCACGGGCGAGCGCCGGGGTGATGGCGACCCACCCCGGGGTGGTGAGCGGCGCTGACCCGGTGCCGCCGCCGGTGCCGTCAAGCGGCAGGCCGGTGGGGAGGAAGAAGTCCACCCCGGTGAGTTCGAGGAAGGCACCGCGCCCCTCCATGGCCACCGTCAACCGGTGGATCGGCCAGGCCATCTCGACGTCCGGGTCGGCGAGGGCACCGAGGTAGGTCGAGTCGGGGAAGGCGCGGGTGGTGCCGGTGACGGTGAGGTCGGCGGTCCCCGAGATCGCGGCGACGCTCCCGCGGAAGGCCGCCAGCGCGTTGTCGTTGATGATCTGGATCGAGAGCACCGCCGCCACGCCGAGCGCGACCCCCATCACGGCGAGCAGGTGCAGGCTGCGCCCGCTCCGCAAGCGGTCGCGCAGGGTGGCACGGAGGTAGCGCCTCACGGTCGTTCCAGTCGACCGCCGTGCAGCTGCCAGGTCTCGTCGGTGCGCCCCGCCGTCTCCGCGGAGTGGGTGGCGCAGAGCAGGGTGGCGCCCTCGTCGCGCACCAGGGCCAGCAGCAGGTCCATCACCGTGGTGGCGCTGGTGTCGTCGAGGTTGCCCGTCGGCTCGTCGGCGAGCACCAGGCGGGGGCGGCGGACCAGGGCGCGGCAGATCGCGATCCGCTGCTGTTCGCCGCCACTCAGCTTCGCAATGTCGTCGTCAGCCCGATCGGCGAGTCCCACGCGCTCGAGCAGTTCGCGGACCCGCGGCTCGAATTCCGCCGCCGCGGTTCCCGCGATGAACGCGGGAAGGGCCACATTCTCCCGCACCGAGAGGTGAGGGAGGAGGTGGAAGAACTGGAAGACGAGCCCCACCCGGTCGCGTCGAAAGGCGGTGCGCTCGCGCTCACTGAGCTGGGCGAGGTCTCGGCCGTCGGCCAGGACTTCGCCGGCACTCGGGACGTCGATGCCGGCGGCGAGATTGAGCAGCGTCGACTTGCCGCTGCCGCTGCGGCCGACGATCGCGATGGCTCGCCCCGCCCCGGCCTCGAAGGAGATGTCGTCGAGCACGGCGCGCCGGGTGTCATCGTAGCGCTTGGTGACGTGATGAAAGGTGAGGGCTGGGGTCATGGCCGGCCCGCTAGTGCGCGATGTGCTCGCCGGTGATCTCGACGTCCGGCAGCTCCCCGGTGTAGCGGAGTGAGATGTTCCACAGGCGTGCCCCGATGGTCGGGTCGTGCGACACCAGCGAGGAGGGGATCGCACGGCCGTCCTTGAAGTACTTGCCGGTGACGCCCTCGAACGCCGGCGATGTCGCGAGCTGCATCGGCGTGACGATCGCCTCCTCCACCGGGATCGTGAACTGCTTGGCCACCGGGACGATCCAACGGGCCCACCAGCGATCGAACATCTTCTCGACGAACCCCGTGTCGGCAAGCCCGGGGTGGCACGAGTTGACCGTGACGCCGCTGCCCTCGAGCCGGTGGGCCAGGTCGTAGCCGAACATGACGTTCGCCAGCTTGCTGCGGGCGTAGGCCTGATAACCGCTGTAGCCGTTGCGGCTCTCCCAATCCTCGACGTGGTGGGCTCGCTGGTGTGCCTCGCTCGCCAGAATCACCACCCGGGCCGGAGCGGCCGCGCGCAGGAGGTCGGTCACCGCGTTGGTGAGGATGAAGTGGGCGAGGTGGTTGACCGCGAAGGTCATCTCGTGGTCATCGGCGGTCATGGTCCGCTGGGTGCTGAACATCGCGGCGTTGTTCACCAACAAGTCGAGTCGATCGGTCCGACCCCTGATCTGCTCTGCCATCTGGCGAACCGCGTCCTGGTCGGCAAACTCCGCGGCGAACCCCTCGATGTTCGGGTTGCCGCTCAGCTCACGCAGCTCGCTCACAGCCCGATCGACCGACGCCCTGGTCCTGGCATGCAACAGCAGCCTGGTGTCCATGTTCGCCAACTTGAGGGCCATCGCGCGGCCGATTCCCCGACTCGCCCCGGTGAGGAGGCAGACCTTCCCTTGCATCGTCATTCCGTTCCGTCGTCCCCTGGTGTGGAGGGGGGAATATAGGGACCGGAATCGAGGGTGTAAGTTCCGGCCGTGCAGCCGACCCGCGACCACCACCTTCCCCCCGACCCTGACGCGTACCGCCAGGCCGACCATCCCCATGGTCGGATCTTGGTCATCGCCCCCACCCGGGCGGCCTGTGAGACGATCGAGCTGGCCCTGGCGACCCATGTGGACACCCTCCTGGAGCGCCAGCACGGCGACATGCTGCGGGGATGGGCCCGTGACGGCAAGAGCTTCGGGATCGTGGCAGGAACCGGGACCGGGAAGACCCTCGGGACCCGGATCATCGCCGAGACGATTCTCCAGGCGCCGCTCACCATCGGGGTGGTGAACCGGGAACGCGAGGCGACCCCGGAAACCGCCCTCTGCAATGTGGTCGTCGTGACGACGGGCATCGCCCGGCGCTGGCTCACCGATGGACTGGTGGGCCCTCGTGACACCATCATCGTCGATGAGATCCACCAGACCTCGGCTGAGCTGGAGCTCTGCCTCGCCCTCGGCAAGCGGTCCAACTGTCGGTTCATCTGGTTGTCGGCCACCGTGGATCCCACCGTCTACCAGACGTACCTGGAGAGCGATGAGGTGCTGGTCACCTCGGCGTTCGATCCCACCAAACGCGCCAAGGTCGAGGTGGCCGCGCTCAAGCCGGAGCAGTTCCTCGACGATCGCCGTGTTCGCCGGTTGATTGCGGATGGACGCGGGGTGGCCGTCTTCCTGCCGACCCGTGCGGAGGTCGAGAAGCTCGGGGCTGGGCTGGGCGAACGGTTTCCCCGGCTCGAGGCAGCATTCTATCACGGCGGCGAGCCGATTCGGGTCATCCGGCCCTTCCTCGAGGGTGAGGCCAAGAAGCCCTACCTGCTGGCGATGACGGCGGCCGGGCAGTCTGCCCTCAACCTCCCGGGGCTCGACACCGTCGTGATCTATGACGCCCGCTACGGCAACGTCGTCGAGCGCGGGAAGAACGTCCTCCACCGGCTCTACCTGGGTGCCAACGAATTGCTCCAGATGGCCGGCCGGGTCCACGGTCGGGTGAGTGGCGGTCAGGTGTTCATTCTCACCGATCGGGAGCTCGACTTCGACTCGCTGTCGCCGGGTCCACCGGAATTCCAGTTGGCGGGCGATGCGGAGCGGGTCGCCCTCACCTGTGCCGGCTTGGGGGTCGACGCCAGAGAGCTTGAGCTGCCGGTGCCGCTCGATCGCGCCTCCTATGTCCGGGCTGTCGAGCGGCTCACCGAACGGGGGGTGATCGAGGACGGTCGTCTCACGCGCTACGGGGCCCAGATCGAGGCGCTTCCGGTCGAGCGTCCCTGGGCAGAGCTCCTGCTGCAGGCCGATGACACCATCCTGCCGTTGGTGGCGGGTGCCAGTGGGATCGACTCCCTCCATCGCATGACGCGGGATGAGCGCGACCTGCATGGGGTGATGGTTTCTGGCAGTGATCACCTGACTGCCTACAACCTGCTCGCAGAGGCGGTCAACCAGTGCGGACGTCTCGGCAACGTGCACGGGCTGGCCCGGCATGTCTTCGATGAAGAGGAGCTGGCGGAATGGTCGGAGCGCCGGGGCGTCCTGATGAAGGCGATCGAGGAGGGTGCCCTTGGCATGGCGTCCGTCTATCGCGCGCTCGATGTGGAATTGCCGGCCACCCTGCCGCATGCCGACCGGAAGCGCCGCGCCGCCTTCGTGGAGCTGGTCGCCAAGTTCCAGCCCTTCGATCTGGTCCTCGATGAGATGACCGTCGACCGGCAGCCGGCCAGGGTTTCCCGGACCTCGGTGGCTGGGTCGTGGGGAGCCGTCGCCGGGAACCTGCGCTACTTCGCCGACCGTTTCGGCGTCTCGCGGGCCTCCATCGAGGGGACCACTGTCCCGTATGAGATGGTCCGCCGCTATGCCACCGAGGGCCAGCCGACGGTGGTCTTGGTCGGTCACCGTCAGCGACAGCGATTCGCCCTGGCACGGAAGCTGTCCTACTTCGGGTTCGATCTCGAGACCGCGGTCGATCCGCTCAAGGGCCCAGTGCCCGAACGGCACCGTGAGCAGGCACGGCAGGTGGCCGTCGACGCCCTCCTGGCCGGTGAGGTCGAGCACCCCGGGGTCGCCGGCATCATCAGGTCCGTGCGGCAACTGCGGGAGTACTGGCGGCGGAGTGGTGGGGCGCTCTCGGCTGCCAGTGACGGGGCGATCCGTGAGCTGCTGCTCGCGCAGTTGGGTGACGTGGCCTCCTGGTCGGAGTTCCAGGAGACCTCGCTCTCGATCGATGTGCGGGCCATCGTGCCCGCGGCGGAGCGTCGGCACCTCGATGCCCTGCCGACCTCGGTGAGGATCTTCGGCGATGTGGTGCCACTGGAGTATCACGTGGGCGACGAAGGTGGCGTGGTCCGTCTCCTGCTCCGGGCTGGTCAGGCGCGACGGATCACCGAAGCGGATCTCCCGACGGTCGACCGTCCGTTGTTGCTCGCGGTCAGGCGCGGTGAGCAACAAGTCGAGGCGCCGACGATTGCCCGGCTACAGGAACTGCTTCAGCAGCTCCGCCCCACGGGCAACGTCCCCACGAGGACAGGGCGTGGCAATGGTCCGCGTGGCCGCGGCGGTCGTGGCAGTGGTCCGCAACGCGGTGGCCCCGGAAAGGGTCGCGGCGGTTCGCGGGGGCGGGGCGGTGGTCGGCGCCGAGGGCGCTAGCGGTCCCGCCGACCGGCGAGCCGTTCGAGCGACCGGTGGACCCGGGCAATGGTCGCCCGATGCTCGGCGAGTCCCGCGCTGAGGTGGTCACGATCGGCCATGAACCGTTCGAGGGTCTCGGCGAGCGTCTGGTCCCGGTCGGTGCGGCGGCGGGCCACGGCGTGGGCCTCCTCGACCACCGGCGCGAATGACCGAGCCTTGCTCACGACCTGGCCGCCGATCTCTGCCATCCGTCGTGTGGCATCCTCGCCGCCCTCCGCCTCGCCAATCGCCATCCGCAGCTCGGTCACCAGCGCGTCGATCGAGTCGGTCAGCGTCCCAATGCCCTCCGACAGCTTGGCGGTCGACGCATGCACAGCGACGGAGGAATCCGCGGTGGTGCTGGCGAGCCGGCGCACCTCCTCGGCGATGACCGCAAAGGTCTGACCGGACTCCCCGGCCCGTGCCGCCTCGATGGCGGCGTTGTTCGCCAACAGGTCGACCCGGAAGGCCACGCTGTCGATCACCTTGTTCGCAACCCCGATTTCCTCGGACCAGGTGATCAGTCGAGCCAGGTCGGTCCTCAGGTTGACCAGCGCATCGAGCCCCCGGGCCACCCTGTCGTTGCCGGCATTGACGCCTTGGCGTGCATCGCTGGCGGCCGACTCGAGATCGGAGGACCGATTCGAGATGCCGGTCAGTCCTTCGGTCAGCTGCCCGAGGACCGCCGAGGCGTCGACGGCTGGTGGCACGCCCGCGCCATCCTCGGGAGGGTCCGCCGGCATCGCCGCGAGGGCAGCCCGGAGGTCGCCGGCGATGGAGAGGGTGTCCTTGATCATCCCGGCGAGTCGGGCCTGATGCTGCGCCTCACGGCGCCGGGCGCGCAGCGAGACCGCGATCGGCAGGAGGAAGGCGGCGAGCCACTCCCGTTCGCGGCGACCGAAGGCCCCCAGATACGACGCGTCGAGTCGCACCTCGCCGAGCGGATCCCCGACCCGCCCAATCGGGGCGATCAGGGTGCGCCGGTCATCGATGGTTTCCGCCTCCGGGGCGATCGCCGAGGTGGAGGTGGTGCGCACGTCGCCCTCGGTCACCGAGAGGGGTGGATCCTGAAGTCGCACCGTCGCGCCGTCGACATCAAAGGCTGTCCGCAGGGTGGCGGCGATCTCGGTCAATCCGTCGCGAAGTTCCGGTTCGTCGAGCAGCTGTTGCGCGAGGGCATGGGCCGTCAGGTCCCGTTCCCGGTCATTGCCGAGCGGCAACGCGATGACCGCGGCCAGGCCGAGGAAGACCGCCAGTGCCATCGCCAACCGGTCGGGAGTCATCGCCCCATCGATGGCCGCATGGAGTTCTGGAACCCACTTCACCAACAGGGTCGGACCAAACCCAAGCGCCGTGCCGGCGAACATCCAGCTGACCGCCCGACGATGGGCGCCACGGCGGGAGGGAGAGCCGAGGGCCACCAGCAGCGCGGCGATGGCGGTGATGATCCCCGCGGGGCGGAGGATCTGGCTGAAGACCAGCTGGTCGGCAATCCTGGTGAGCTCAGGCTCGTCGGCAACCAGGCCGCTCAGGGCGGCGATCAGGACGGCGAGGTGGATCAGGTACCAGCCGACCACCAACCCCGACCAGTGCCCCCGTCGGTGGGGCCAGGCGATTTCGAAGCTGGCGTGGAGCAGGGCCGGGACGAGGGCGTACTCCCAGGGTCCGGTGAGGGGGAAGATGGCGAGGGTCCTCGCGCCCGCCGATTGAAGCAGGGGCATCAGCGCGAGCAGCGCGGCGACCACGGCAGCCAGTCGGAGGAAGGGCTTCGTCGCCGGGGCACTCGGAGCCCGGACCAGTCCCACGGCCCCGGCCGCCCCGGCCAGCGTCGCCACCAGGACCAGGACCGTGATGCTGCTCGATGCGGCCCCGGCGGAGGCCTGCCGACTCCCCCAGGTGACCCCGACGACCATCGTCACGGCGGCCGCCAGGAGTGGCCATCCCGCGAGTAGTTGGGCTCGCGTCCCCATGTGAAACCCCGAGGTGCCCCCCGGCGTACGACCTATCATGACGAGTTCTCCGATACCGACCCCGATGCCGTCGGTCTTCTCTCCACTGGCCAAGGCCCTCCTCGATTCGTTCAACGAGGGCGTGATCGTTTTCGGTCAGGACGGGAAGATCGTCTACTTCAATGTCCCGGCGCGACATGCTCTCGACGAAGCCGGCCTGGACCGGACCTCAGAGAAGGACGATCTCCTTCCCGAGCTTGCCGGGCTGGGTGGCCGTCTCTCCCCGCTCAAGGTGGGCAACCTTGAGATCGGCGAGGCCATCTTCCTCCCCAAGCGCGAAGGGCCGACCACCCTGGCCGAGCGCGAGAAGGAGGCGATCGTCCGCTCCCTCGAGTCCCACAACTGGCGGCTCGCCGAGACGGCCAAGACGCTCGGCATCTCCCGCACGACCCTCTGGCGCCGGCTCCGAGCCTACGGTTTGCACCGCGATGGCCGCAGTGCCCGTTGGGACGAACAGGCCGCCTCCTGATTCCGCGTCGGCCGTTGGCCGACGCATCATGACCTCGGGCAATCTATAGTTTCTCGGGCGCACGGCATCCTGCCGGGCGCCCGTCGTCGTCTCGATCCCCCCCGACTCCATCGGGAATGCCCAGATCCGGAGGGCCGTGGTGCTCGGCAATCGCTGGCTGAAGGTGCTCCTGGCAGTTCTGGCCCTCACCGCCTCGGCGTGGTGGCTGTTTGGTGGCCAGACCACGGTCGCCGACGGCGAACTGGTGGTCACCTGGAGCGGCGCCCATGCGGGGAGTGCCCAGCTGCCGGGCACGGTGGGGTGGTGCCCGGTCGATCGGACCGGGACCCTCGAGGCCATCTCGGCCGACACCGGTCTGATGATCTCCCTCTTCGAGGTCGATTCCCTCTTCCCCGCGATCCACCCCGTCCTCGCCCCGGCGATGCGCGAGGAGGTCCCTCGCCCCGGCGCGGTCGCCGGATTGCGCTGGGTCCAAGGGATGGAGGCGATTCGGGGGTTCCAGTCGGTCAGTGGGCTGATCGACCTGCGGGAGGTCGGCAGCACGGTTTCCGGGGGATTCGATATCAGGATGCAGTCGGTCACCGGGACCGATACCCTCGTGGTCCGGGGCACCTTCCGGCGGCTGCCGGTGACGGCGAGCGCCGTGGGCTGCTCCTGACGATAGACGATAGACAATGCCGGGGGTGAGCGCCCTGACTGCTCTGCGAAGAGGGGCACCCTCGATGAGCGGAAGGTCGGTTCTTCGCCGCCCGTCACTCACCCACGCACGGAGAGACCGAGTGCGGCGAATCCGAGCTTCGTGAATCGAGTCGGTGCCGCCTCGAAGCAGAGCAGTCACGGTGCCGACACTTGAGCACCCCGGGCCCGCCGCCGCGACACCAACGCTCTCCCCCCCCACGCTCGGTTAGATTTGCCGGATGGAATCCACCTACTACCGCCGCGGATTCGGCCTCAAGGCCGAGATCAAGGGCCCGCTGAACGCCGACTACTCCAGTGCGGTTGTCGAGGCCTTTCGGTCCCGCGGCAACACCCTGACCGTCGGGCCGCTGACCTTCCGTCTCGCCCAGGAGTTCGGCTTCTGCTATGGGGTGGATCGGGCGGTCGAGTACGCCTATGAATCGCGGGTCAAGTTCCCCGACAAGCGGCTCTTCCTCGTCGGGGAGATCATCCACAACCCGCATGTCAACGAAAAGCTTCGGTCGATGGGGCTCATCTTCCTCGAGCAGGGCGAGGACGGCCAGTTCGACTTCTCCGGCATCACCACCGATGACGTGGTCCTGATCCCGGCGTTCGGGGTGACCCGTCAGGACTTCGATCGGCTCCGGGCCATCGACTGCATCCTCGTCGACACCACCTGCGGCTCGGTGTTGAACGTCTGGAAGCGGGTCGAACAGTATGCCCGGGATGGCTTTACCTCGGTGATCCACGGCAAGCACTACCACGAGGAGACCAAGGCCACGGCCTCACAGGTCACCAAGTATGAGGGCGGCAAGTACCTCGTGGTCTTCAACATGGACGAGACCCGGGCGGTCACTGCGTTCATCGAGCATGGCGGTGACTCCACCGCCCTGAGCGAGCGCTTCGCCGGTCGGCACTCGCCAGACTTCCGGTTCGACACCGACTTGGAACGGATCGGGGTGGCCAACCAGACCACGATGCTCGCGGGCGAGACGATTGCGGTCGCCGCGGAATTCCGGCGGGCCTTCGCGGCCCGGTATGGCGGGGACACCATCGCCGAGCACTTCCGGGCCTTCGATACGCTCTGCTCTGCCACCCAGGAGCGGCAGGATGCCGTCAAGGCCCTGCTCACGGGGCAGGTCGAGTTGATGGTGGTCGTCGGGGGGTACAACTCCTCGAACACCTGTGCGCTCGCGGCCCTCGCCGAGGACCATGGGGTCCGGGCACTGCACATCTCCGACTCTGATCGGATCGACCCGGTGGCCGGCACCATCTCCTACCAGCCGGTGCGTTCCAAGGACGAGGTCACGATCGGCGATTGGCTCGCCGGTAGCCAGCTGATCGGGATCACCGCCGGGGCGAGTACCCCCAACAACAAGATCGGTGAGACCGTCGTCCAGATCGCGCGCGCGGCCGGCCTCGGCGCCGAACTCGACGCCGCCCTCACCCCCCCCTCCTGAATTCTCGCCGGGAACCCCTGCTGGCGGGGGTGTTTC
>JAHEFN010000300.1 GCA_024640185.1 Gemmatimonadota bacterium
GCGGGAGTTGGGGCAGGGGGGCATGGCCACCGTCTATCTCGCCCAAGACATCAAGCACGACCGCAAGGTGGCGCTCAAGGTCCTCAAGCCAGAGTTGGCCGCGGTGCTCGGTGCCGAGCGCTTCGTGGTCGAGATCAAGACCACCGCAAGTCTCTCCCACCCGCACATCCTGCCGCTCTTTGACTCGGGCGAGGCCGACGGCTTCCTCTTCTATGTCATGCCGTTCATCGACGGCGAGACGCTGCGCGACACCCTCAATCGCGAGACCCAGTTGGGGATCGACCAGGCGGTGCGGGTCGCGCGGGAGGTGGCCGACGCGCTTGACTACGCGCACCGCCACGGGGTGATCCACCGCGACATCAAGCCGGAGAACATCCTGATGGCCGAGGGCCGCCCGATGGTGGCCGACTTCGGGATCGCGTTGGCACTCTCCGCCGCGGCGGGCGGCAGGATGACCGAGACCGGGCTCTCACTCGGCACCCCGCACTACATGAGCCCTGAGCAGGCGACCGCCGAGAAGGAGATCTCCGCCCGGAGCGATGTCTACTCGCTCGGGAGTGTGCTCTATGAGATGCTGGCTGGCGAGCCGCCGCATATCGGTGGCTCGGCGCAGCAGATCATCATGAAGATCATCGCCGAGCAGGCACAGTCGCTCACGGCACTCCGGAAGTCCGTGCCAGCCAATGTGGCAGCGGCGGTCGCCAAGTCGCTCGAGAAGCTGCCGGCAGACCGCTTCGAGAGTGCGGCCGCGTTCTCGGCCGCGCTGGCGGATCCGGGCTTCACCACGGCCAACGTCGCCGGGGTGGGCGCAACCAGCGCCGGTCAGGGCGTCCCGCGCTCGGCCCTTGTCGCGGTGGCTGGGCTCGGTGCAGTGCTGCTCGGTGCGGCACTCTGGGGATGGCTGCGACCGGCGGAGGCACCTGCGGTCAGCCGGCAGGAGGTGGTGCTCTGGAACCACCCCCTCGACCGGTTCACCTCGCCGGGCATCGAACGGTACGCGACCCAGGCAGCGATCGCTCCCGACGGGTCGAGCATCGTCTTCACCGACTCGGTCGGCAACTCCGTGCAGCTCTTCCGGAAGCTTCGTGATCAGGAGCGACCGACCCCACTGGCCGGCGGTGAGGAGGGGATGTCGCCGTTCTTCTCGCCGGATGGTCGCTGGATCGGCTTCGTCACCCTGACCGGACAGCTGCGCAAGATCCCGGTCGATGGCGGCACCCCGATCACCCTGAGCGAGGATGCCGTGCCTGGTTACCCCACCGGGGCCTGGCTCGAGAACGATCAGATTGTCTTCATCGGCGGCTTGGCCGGGGACGGCCTCCGGATCATCTCGGCGACCCCGGGGGACGCGGCCGTGTCGGTGACCGGCTCGGTGTCGGGCGGCCGTTCCCAGAACATCGTCTCGCTTCCCGGATCACGGGGGGTGCTCTACACCAGGTGTCCCGGGAACTGCACGGTCGGATCGTCGATCTATGTCTTCGACTTCAAGGCGGACACCGCTCGTGAGCTGATCCCCGATGCGGCGGGCGCCTGGTACTCCCCGACCGGCCACCTGCTCTATACCGCCAGGACCGGCGGACTCTTCGCCGTGGGATTCGATCTCGATCGGATGGAGCTCACGACCGGACCGATTCCCGTGCTCGCTGATGTCGCCCCAACCGCATTCACGCTCTCGTCTTCGGGGAGCGCGCTCTATTCGGTCGGTGCCGACATCAGCGGTGCCTCCGAACTGGTCTGGGTGACTCGGGATGGTCGAGCGACGCCGGTGGACTCGACGTGGGAGGGGGTGTTCCACTATCCCGCGGTCTCGCCCGATGGCAAGGCGATCGCGGTGTCCATTGCCGAGGGGACCACCCAACTCTGGGTCTGGCGCGAGGGGGGCACCCGCCAGCAGCTGACCCAGGACGGCCAGGTCAATTGGCGACCGTTCTGGATGCCCGATGGGCAGTCGATCGCCTTCCTTTCCAATCGGCGCGGCGGCGAGGGCCCCGACAACTACGACGCCTACCGCGTGCCGGCCGATGGAAGCGCCCCACCTGAGCTGTTGCTTCGCCATCTGTTCGGACTCTGGGAGGTCGAGTTCACCCGGGATGGCGCGTGGATGGTGGTCCGTGCCGACGAGGAGGGCCTCGGTCGGATCCGGGGTCGCCAGACCACTGGCGACACGTCTCTGGTGCCGATTGTCGTGCGGGAGGGGGAGCCCTCGAACCAGCTGTCGCTCTCTCCCGATGGCGACTGGCTCGCGTACGTGCTGACGATCGACGGGGTGCGGAACGTCTACATCTCGCCGTTCCCGAGTATGACGTCGCTCCGACTCGTCTCCCGAGGCGATGCCACCGAGCCACGGTGGTCGAGGAGTGGCCGAGAGCTCTTCTTCAAGAGCAGCAACCAACTGATGGCCGTCGAGGTGGGACCGGGTCCCGGCCTGACCTTGGGGACCCCGCAGGCGCTCTTCCCGCTCACCGGACTCGCCAGTGCACGGAACCGGCCGGAATATGATGTCGCTCCCGGTGACGACCGCTTCCTGATGATTCGCTACGTCGAAACTTCTGAGACGGAAACCCGCACCATCTATGTCGAGAATTGGTTCGAGGAACTCAAGGCCAAGGTGCAGCAGTGACCACTCCCCTCAACCGCCTTACCACCGCGCTCGCCGATCGCTACACCATCGAGCGCGAGCTCGGTGCGGGCGGAATGGCCACGGTCTACCTCGCTCGCGACCTCAAGCATGACCGCAAGGTGGCGATCAAGGTGCTGCGGCCAGAGTTGGCGGCGGTGATCGGTGCCGAGCGATTTCTCTCCGAGATCAAGACCACCGCCAACCTGCAGCATCCCCACATCCTCCCGCTCCACGACTCGGGCGAGGTCAACGGTACCGTCTTCTACGTGATGCCGGTCGTCGAGGGGGAGTCGCTCCGCGACAGGCTCGACCGCGAGAAGCAGCTGAGCATCGCCGATGCAGTACGGATCACTGGCGAGATCGCGGGGGCCCTCGACTACGCTCACCGCCACGGGGTGATCCACCGCGACATCAAGCCGGAGAACATCCTGCTCCACGACGGGCAGGCATTGGTCGCCGATTTTGGGATCGCCCTCGCGGTGGCGAGTGGCGAGGGCGCGGCCCGGATGACCGAGACGGGGATGTCGCTCGGCACGCCGACCTACATGTCGCCCGAGCAGGCGATGGGTGAGCGTGACCTCGACGGCCGCACGG
>JAHEFN010000301.1 GCA_024640185.1 Gemmatimonadota bacterium
CCGGGGAGAACTCCGGGTCTTCCTCTGCCGTCGGGGGGTCCTTGGCGATGATCGCATTCTTGAAACCAGCTGCCTCGAAGGCGGCTTGCCAGTCCTCGACCCCTCGCTTGAGGAACGGCCGCCACTTCAGCGGGGTCGCGGGGTCGATGTAGTAGACGATCGGCTTGATCGGGTCGACCAGTTCGCCGCGGAGGAAGGCCGCGGTGTCCTTGGGCTCGAGCCGCCACCGGTCGATGAACCGACGCGAGATCGTCCGCTGCTCCTCGCGACCGTAGTCCACCTGCTGGGTGGAGAAATACCCCACCCGTTCATCGAAGAGGCGCGGTTGCATGGGGGTCTTCGGCAGCAGCAGCATCGAGTGGTTCATCTCGAGGGTGATGGTGCCGGTCTCGGCATTGGCCGGTGCCTTGGTCGCGTCATAGGTCAGCACCACGCGGTTCTCGATATTGGTCGGGTAACTCGCGATCCTCGAGACGTAGGTGCGCTTGGGGTCGAGTCGGCGGACACCATAGGCGGTCTTGCGACCGGAGGAGAGGCCCAGCATGGCGATGTCGGCCACGAAGAACGGACCAACCTCGATCACCATCGACGAGTCCGGGCCAAAGGCCGCGATATCGAAGGTCTGCAGGATCGGCTCCAGATTGCTGTTCTGGACCGCGAGCGACATCGGGGAGCTGGTGTCCGCGACCGTGCTGTAGGAGACGTGACGCAGGTCGACGCTGTTGCCGCGGCGGACGAACCGGATCACGTTGGTGCCGGCCTTGGAGCCGCCATAGCCGAGGCCGGCGGCGGTCTTGGCAATGCGCGAGACCAGCAGGAATTCCCGGTTGCCCATGCTGGCGGGGATCTCGTAGAACCACTTGTCACCGACCTCGTGCACGAGGAAGGCTCCCGAATCGCTCATGGCCTCGGCGGTGATCACGTCCTTGTAGGCCTTCGGTCCGTCGGCCTTGGGCGCCCTCGTGGCGGCGCTGCGGGCGCTGTCGGCCGTGGCTGCCTTGGGGCTTGGTGTGGCGGTGGCGGTGTTGCCGGCGCAGCCAGTCGCGCCGATGGCCAGCACGGCCAGGGCAGCAACAACGGTCTGACGTTGGATCATCGCGGTCAATCCTCTCGACATCGGGTTAGAACACGGGCACGGTCATTCCGCGCGCAATACTTCGAGTGGCGGTCGCTCGAGCACCTCAAGGGAGCTCCACAGTCCGACCACGGTGGTCAGGGTCACCAGTCCGACCGCCAGCCCGAGCATCGGCAGGAGGGGCAGGACGAACGACGTGTCGAAGACCCACCGTGCCAACGCCCAGCCGGCAACGCCCGCGAGCGAGGCAGCCACCACCGCCGCCGCGGCACCGAGGGCGGCATACTCCACGCTCAAGATCCGCAGCACCTGGCCACGGGTGGCACCGAGTGTCCGTAGCAGGGTGCCCTCACGGACCCGCTGCCACCGCGAGGTGGCGATCGCCCCGATCAGGACGACACCGCCGGTTGCCAGGGAGAATAACGCCATGAACCTGATCGCCATGACCACGCGACTGATCACCGATTCGAGGGCCCGCTGGATCTCGCCGAGGTCGACCGACGTCACGTTGGGGGATTGCTCGGCGAGCACCCGCTGGATTCGCCCCCGGGCGGCCGGGTCGGTGACCCGGGTCAGGGTGACCCAGCTCTGGGGGGCATCCTCGAGCGCGCCGGGGGCGAAGATCACGAAGAAGTTCGGTTCGAACCGGGCCCAATTCACTTCCCGCAGGGAGGTGATCACGGCGTGGAGCTCGACACCCTGGATGTTCCAGACGAGTGTGTCGCCGACACCGACCACGAGTTCACCGGCCAACCCCTCTTCCACGGAGATTTCGACCGGGTCGGCGGCGCTCCGTCCGGTCCCCCGGGGCTCGGGGTCGAACCACCTTCCGAGGGTGACCCGTTCCGATGGGCCGAGGGACGCGCGATAGGTCGAACGGTACTCTCGGCGGAAGGCCCAGAGGGAACCGCGGTCCTCGCCGGCGAGGGAATCCGGGACGAAGCGGCCACCCGCCGCGAGGACCGACCCCACCGGCTGACCGTCGACGGCCGAGAGCCGCATCGGGACAATCGGCGTGTAGGGCACCGGCTCGAGGCCCTCGGCCGCGATCGCCGCATCAACGATCTCCCGTTGGTCGGTCTGGATGTCGAACAGGACGAAGTTCGCCCTGGTGCCGTCGCTGTCGATCTGGAACTCTCGGAGCAGGTTGGCCTGGGCGGTGAAAAGTGTGGTCAGCAGGAAGGCGCCAAAGCCGAGGGCCACCACCACGGTGACGGTCTGGTTGCCGGGGCGGTGGAGGTTGGCGAGGCCCTGTCGGGTCAGGTAGGGCCAACGGCGAGGAGTGGTCTGTCGGGCCAGGCGAATCACGGCGAGCGAGGCGAGCCAGAGGACCAACAAGGCGAGGGCGGCGGCTCCCGCAAACCAGGCCCCCAGTCGGAGTGAGCCGACCTGCACGGTCGCGAGCCCCACGACACTGGCCACCAGCACCACCAGCGCGGTGAACTGTGGCCCATCCCAGTGAAGCGGTGGCGGGCTGGCATTGCGTCGCAGGGTCGCCAGCGGCGAGATCGACCTGATGCCCAGCAGCGGCAGCAAGGCGAAGACCACCGACGTCCAGACACCGAGTGTCACGCCCAGGGTGATGGCACGAGGCGACGGGAGGACCCGGACGTCCACCGGGAGGAAGTCGGCGAGGACCAGCGGCATGACCTGTTGCAGCCCGACGCCGAGGGCAGCCCCGATGAGCGAACCCACGAGGCCCATGGCACCCGCCTGCACCAGGAGGACCGCCACCACCTGCCACGAGGTCGCACCGAGGCAGCGGAGCATGGCGATCGCGTCGAGTCGTTGGCGCACCAGGACGTTGATCGCGGAGGCGGTGCCCAGCCCGCCGAGCAGCAAGGCGGCGAGGGCCACGAGTCCGAGGAAGTCGCCCAGTCGGCTCAGCCCCTCGGTGAGGTTGTCGCGGTCATCGGCGACCGTGCGGATCCTGGCCCGGGCCTCCTGGAGCGATTGACGCGACGCCTTCGCCACATCCTGCGCATTGATCGTTGCGGGGAGTGAGAGGAAGGTCTCATGATCGACCCGTGCGCCGAACCCAAGGAGGGTGGTCGCGGGAATTGTGGCCGTCGCGACGTAGACACGAGCACCAAAGGCCGCCTGCAGGCCGATGTCGCCGGGG
>JAHEFN010000302.1 GCA_024640185.1 Gemmatimonadota bacterium
CGATCTCGGCGAATTCCTCCGGGGTGCGGAGCTGCCCCAGGGAGCGGACGGTGAACTCCCGCTGGCTCGACTCGATTCGGCCGGCCGGCAGCTCGACGTTCCGCGTCTGGATCGCCCGGGCGACGTCCTGCACGGTGAGGCCACGGGAGGCGAGGGCGTCGGCATCCAGCCAGACCCGCATGGCGTAGCGCCGCTCGCCGAGAATCTGGGCGCTGCCCACACCGGGCACCGTCTGCAGTCGCTGCTTGACGACCCGGTCGGCAACGTCGGTCAGCTCAAGAAGATCCGTTCCGGGGCCGATGAGGGAGAGGTAGAAGAACGGCTGGGCATCGGCGTCCTGCTTGGCGATGACCGGCTCCTCGACATCGAGCGGCAACTTGCCTCGCACCCGGGAGACCTTGTCACGGGCATCCTGGGCGGCGTCCTCGACGTCGCGATCGACGGTGAACTCGAGGGTGATCGTACTCGACTGCTCGCCGCTGCTCGAGGTCATCGTCCGGAGCCCCTCGAGGGTGCTGAGTTCCTCCTCGAGGATGTCGGTCACCGACGATTCCATCACCCGGGGATTGGCCCCCCGCAGCACGGTGGTCACCGAGACGATCGGCGGGTCGATGTCGGGGAGCTCGCGGACAGTGAGCCGCTGATAGCCGAGCACCCCAAAGAGCACCAATGCCAGCGACATCATGCTGGCGAGGACGGGGCGGCGGATCGAGAGGTCCGACAGCGTCATGCGATGGCCCTATCTTGGGAACGAGCGACGGATCGTCCGTCGCCTACGAGCATGCCGCAGTCTACGCGGCATACCGGTGGTGGTTTCACCCTGCAACCGAGAGCCGGCATGGCCGTCAAACTCACCCCCAAACAGCAGACCCAATTGGCCTGGCTCGAGGGCCTGCAGCCAAAGATGGATCGGCTGGCGAGTGTCGTGGAGCAGCTGGCTGCCCAAAAAGCTGATGACGTGCTGCTGCGGTCCACCCAACGACTGCTCGGGGAGCTCAAGTCGCAGGCCTCGGGCCTCGGGATCACGGCGCTGTCGGAGAACTTCGGCTACATGGAGATGCTGTTGCGGCGCGGGGGCGGCCACCAGATGAAGGTCCGCGGACTGCGAGAATTGCTCGTCGGCGCCAAGACCAACTACGAGGGTGCCCTCAGATCCGCCACGGCACCGCCTCCGGAGGACACCGACGTCGGTGAGGCTACTTCTCCTTGAAGACGCGATCGAGGACCGGTGAGGCCGTGAACGTGATCATCGACATGATCACCACCGTGAGCATCAGCGTCACGTAGGTCAGCGCCCCGATCAACACTCCGGCACCCAAGCCGGCAAGCACCATTCCGACATAGTACAGCATCCCAGATTCTCCTCTCGCCAGCGGACATCACAGGGCCGAAAAAGTACCCCGGAGCCGGCCGAGGCGGCAACCTCCTCGTGCCCGCTGCAAGGGGCATGGTAGCTTTGCCGGATGCAGGGCACCCTACCACTCACGGCGGGCACCGAACTCGCCGATGCCATCTTCCAGGCGGTGATCACCGCTGGTCTGGCGGTCTTCGCCATCTACCTCCATCGCCGCCAGCGAGAGCCCTGGCTGGCGTGGTGGGCGGCGGCCTGGGGACTCTATGCCCTCCGCCTGGTCGCGATCATCGCCTTCCTGATGACCGGCAGGCTGGTCTGGCTCTTCGCCCACCAGGTCGCCACCGGCTGGGTGGCACTGGCGATTCTGCGGGCCGCGATGGTCTTCGCCGGGCGGACCCGCTGGCGGCGCTGGTACCTCGCCCTCGCCGCGTTCCCGCTCCTGCTGGCCCTGCTGGCGGTCAACGCCCTCGACCGCTTCCTCCTGGTGGCATTGCCGATGGTGGTGCTGATCAGCGGGGTGACCATCTGGACCGGCGTGGTCTTCTGGCGCCATGCCCGACGCACCGGATCGGCCGGGGCCCGGTTCGTGGCGGTCGCCTTCGTGCTCTGGGGCCTCCACCACCTCGACTACCCCTTCCTCCGGGCCCGTGGCGCATGGGTCCCCTGGGGGTACTTCCTCGACGTCGGCTTCGAACTGGCCGTCGGGGTGGGCTTCGCGCTGATGGTCCTCTCGGACACCGCCGCCCGCTTGGCGGCCCGGACGGCCGAACTCACCCGCCTGCAGCTCCGCAGCACCCGGGCGGAGGAGCAGACCCGCCGGAGATTGGCCCGCGACCTCCACGACGAGACCGCCCAAACCCTCTCGGCCGTCAAGCTGGAGATCGGCCTGCTCCGCGAGGGAGCCGAAGCGGGCGCCCGCGAGCGACTCGATGGCCTGTTGGCCCTGATGGATGACGGCATCACCGGCATCCGCCGGGTGGTGGCCGACCTGCGCCCCGCTCAACTCGACGACCTGGGCCTCGCCTCCGCCATCCGATCGCTGGCCACCGAGGTGGGCGACCGTTCCGCGCTCGAGGTCACCGTCGACATCGACGCCACGCTCCCCCGCCTCGATGCCGAGCGCGAACTTGGCCTCTTTCGGGCGGCACAGGAAGCGATCGCCAATGTGATCCGACACGCCGAGGCGACCCGCCTGGTGGTTCGCCTCCGCACCGTCGGCGATCGGATCCGGTTGGTGGTGCGTGACGATGGTCGTGGGCTGGCCCCCGATGCCGATCTCGCCGCCTTCGAGCGCGAGGGGCATTTGGGACTGGTGGGGATGCGGGAGCGGATCGGCGGCCTCGGTGGCACCGTTCGCCTCGACAACACGGATGGCTTGACCGTCACGATCGACGTACCAGCGAGGAGTCCAGGATGAACGCCCCGATCCAGGTGGTGGTCGTCGACGACCACGCCATCGTCCGCGAGGGCATTCGGCGGGTCCTCGACAGCGGGACCGGGATCCGCGTCGTCGCCGAAGGTGCTGATGGCGAGGCGGCCGTTGCCCTCGTCGACGCCCACCGACCCGATGTCCTCGTCCTCGACGTGGCGATGCCGGGTCGCACCGGGATCGAGGTCGCGGCCGCCCTCACCTCGGCCGGCACCACGACACGGATCCTGATCCTCTCGATGTACGACGAACCCCAGTACGTCCTCGAGAGTTTCCGCGCCGGTGCCGCCGGCTACATCCTCAAGGATGCGCCACCAGCCGACCTGCGAACGGCGGTGCGCACCGTCCACACCGGCGAGCGATACCTCTCGGAGGCCCTCGCCGAGCGGCTGCGGATGGCGGAGGAGGCCGC
>JAHEFN010000303.1 GCA_024640185.1 Gemmatimonadota bacterium
CCGAAGTCGGCGACGTAGACCAGCCCGCTGCGATCGACGGCCACGCCCCCCACTCCTCCGGTCAGGGTATCGGTCACGGTCCGCACACTGACTGGTGCCTGCACCTGGGCCGCCGCGAGGGTGGGCGCGGTGCTGAGGGCGAGCAGCAATCGTAGTGGAAGGCGGTGGGGCATCGAACGCTCCTGATCGGGGGATGGGAGCATCTACGGAGCAACCGGCAGGTGGTTTCGCGGATCCGGGGTGTGGCCTTCAGCGTTCCATTCCGCACGGAGATGATGAAACTCGGCCGTGGGGGAGTCACCGATGGCAGTGAATGCAGAATTCCGGGACTTTGTTCTCGAGCAGCTTGGTCGGCACGCTCCCGATGTGGCGGCCAGGCCGATGTTCGGTGGGGTGAGCATCTCCTCGGCCGGGGCGACCTTCGCGCTGATCGATGATGATCAGGTCTACCTCAAGGGCGATGACCAGTGCCGGGACCGCTACGCAGCCGCCGGATGGCCGCCCTTCCGGCCGTTTGGCCCGGAGGGAGGGGCCATGGCCTACTTTGCACTCCCCGGCGAGCACCTCGACGCGTCCGACGAGTTGGCTCCGTGGGTTGAGATTGCCCTTGCCGCCGCCCAGCGGGCTCGGCGCAGGAAGGGTCGCAGGGGCTAGACGAGCGACCCAAGCACCAAGGGCGGGTGGAACGGCTTGCGGATGGTATCCACCAGCTCAGAACGATTCACCGAGGATTCCGTGATGTCCGATCTGCTGCAACTGGTCACCATCTCAGGGTCGCTCCGGGCGGCCTCATTCAATACGGCGCTGTTGCGGACCCTTCCCGAGTTGTCGCCCCCCACGATTCGCTACCGGCAACTCGACTGGTCCGCCCTCCCGGTCCTCAACGAGGATGACGACCCTCCCGCCCTGGTGGCCGAGTTGCAGCAGGAGATTCGGGCGGCGGATGGATTGGTGATCGCCACGCCGGAGTACAACAAGGGTATCCCCGGAGGGCTGAAGAACCTGATCGATTGGTTGTCGACCGGGGGGAGGCCACACGGCCTTGATGGTGTTCCTGTCGCGCTGCTGGGGGTCTCGTCCGGCGTGGTGGGTACGTCGATGTCGCAGGCCGCGATGCGGGTGACCCTTGCCGGCCTCAATGCCCCGACGATGCCGGCACCCCAGGTCCTGATCGGGCCGGCCTCCCAGCGGTTCGATGCCCAGGGTGAACTGAGCCACGAGCCGACGCGTGAGTTTGTGAAGTCCTGGGTGGTGGCAATGGAGCGCTGGATGCGTCGCTTCCCTCGGACCGAGCGATGAGCCGGACACCGGCGGAGCCGTTCACCCGCGCGTCGATCTATCTCGGCCCGATTCTCGAGGCGTACGAGTTTCGGGCTGTCTCCCGCGAATATCACGATGACACCGCCGAAGGGAGCGCCTCGGCGGAGTATCGCCTGGGCGACCTCGCGATCCGGCTGATCTGGGAGAGCTCGGCGCGGGCCCTCTGGTTGGAGAGCGCCCGCGCCAGCGGTGGTGCCATGATCTCACGATGGATCGACATCGAGTGGATCGCGGCCGGAGAAGAGATGGAACTCGACACCTCCCTGGACGATGACCGCCTGGAACGGCTGGCGTCGGCGTTGCGGAGGTTCCTGGAGGAAGATGGCGGCGAAGCGGGGTGAGTGGCCCTTCGCCCGTGCCAGTCGCGCTGCCCCGATCGTCAACGCTACTGGTGACGGCCGCCTCGGTCCGCGCCTATCTTGGGGCCGGCAACGCAATGGGTCATCCATGTTGTCGGAGTCGGTGAATCGTATCAGGCGCGACCGCGCAGAGGGAGCACCATCGCCGTGAGCTTGTCGTCGTTGCTGGCCGTCCTGGCCCTCACCACGCCGCCCGCCGTTGCGGACACGGCCCGACTGACCCAACTCCGCCTCGTCGTGGATTCGTCGGTGTGGTCCGACCTCCAGGCGTCAGCCTTCCTTCCGGAGGCATTTGGTTCGGGATTCCTCGCCGGCCCGGCGGAGGTCCGGATGTGTGGTCGGTTGTCGTGCCTGGTGATGGTGCCCGAGGACAGTGCCGCTGGTGACCTGGTCGGCGACCTCTTGATCGGGGTGCAGTCGGTCCGCGGCAGTGCCCTCGCCTCGCGTCTGGCTGACGTTGTCCTGACGAGGGCGAAGGTGGCGATCGTCGAGCCACCGGAACAGCCCGGGCCGACGACCGGAGAGGCTCCGATGATGTACTACCTGGAGACGGCCACCGTCGCGATCGAGGCGGCGACGATCGGCCAGGTTGGCGACTTGCTCCGGTCGGCGGGCGCCGTCGTGGTTCAGGAGGGCGAGGGGCTGGTCATCCAGTTCGACAATCAGGTGTTGCGCTTGGTCCCCGGGTGGGGCGGTCCTGGTCCGGAACAGCTGAGGTACTATCTCCGTCGCGAGAATCCCGGCAATCCCACCTACAAGTTTGGGCCTCGGTCGCGGCTCCGGTTCGGACCGAACCGCTCGGCGACCTGGACCTTCTGAGCCGATGCCACGCGAACATGCGACCCTCGGCGGTGGCTGCTTCTGGTGCCTGGAGGCGGTTTTCGTGCGGCTGGCCGGCGTCGAGTCCGTCGAATCGGGGTATGCCGGTGGGGCCCGGCCACATCCGAGCTACGAACAGGTGTGCAGCGGGGCGACCGGCCACGCGGAAGTGATTCGGGTGGAGTTTGATCCGACGGTGCTCCCGTACCCGGTCCTTCTTGAGCTCTTCTTCGCCTTCCACGACCCGACCACCCTGAATCGACAGGGGCCGGATTCCGGCACCCAATACCGTTCGATCATCCTCACCGAGTCTCCGGAGCAGCACCGGGACGCGGCATCGACGATCGCCAAGTTGACCGCCTCGGAGACCTTCGGGGCACCGATCGTGACCGAGGTCCGTGAGCTGGACCGGTTCTGGCCTGCCGAACCGGGACACCGGCAGTACTATGATCGCAACCCCGATCAGGCGTACTGCCGGGCGATGATCGCGCCCAAGATCGCCAAGCTGCGTGCAGAGCACGCCCACCGGTTGAGGCCATGAGCACCGAACCCAAGATCGCCGTACCCTCTCCGGCCGAGGTCAAGCCGCCGCCCAAGACGCCCACCTCGAAGCTCGTGGAATGGATGAAGGCGATCGTCTGGACGGTGGTCGCATGGGTCCTCTTGACCACCTTCGTCGTCCAAGCCTACC
>JAHEFN010000304.1 GCA_024640185.1 Gemmatimonadota bacterium
ATGTTGCCCCACTCCTGCGACCACATGTTGCCCAGGAACTGAGCCGGAATCGGCCCGTCCGCCGGGACGAGGTCGCCGTATCGTGCCCTGAGACGGGTGCGGACGTAGGCGTGGAGTTGTTCGTAGAGGGGTGCCACCTGCTGCCAGAGGCGTTCCACCTCGACCGCGAAGTTGTCGGGGTCCATGTCGTAGCCGCTGCGCCACATCGCCCCGGCATCGGCAAACCCCATCCCCCGTGCGCCGTCGTTGGCGAGCTCAGCCCACCGGGCATAGCGGCTCTTCATCGACGGCGAGACCGTGCGCCACCCTTCCCAGGCCATGGCGAGGGAGTCCGGGTTCCGGCTCTGGGAGATGACGCGTGAGAGGGCATCGAGGTTGAGGCAATCACCCCCCGTGGGCGGACACCACTTCCCCTTGCCGTAGTCGGCTTCCATCCCGACCTGCAGTTCGGTCATCTCGGCGGCGAGGGCAGGGTCGGCGGGTGGCGGCGCTGCCAGCGACAACTTGAGCAGCAGGAAGTGGCGCCGGAGCTCGTCTGGCATGGCCGTGTCATCGAAGCGAGCCGCCTGCGTGGCCAGTTGCTGGACCGCCGACCCGAATGCCGTCTGCATACGGGCCGAGAGGGCCTCGGTGTCCTCGGTGATGTAGGTGGCCGCCACCCAGCCCATCTGGCTGGTGGGGACCGCAAGCGCCGCCAGTTCCGTTTCGGCGGAGTCAATGAAGGCCCGGGCGTCGGCCTCGGAAGGGGTACCGTCGGTGACGCAGGCGGTGAGCAGGAGGGCGAGGGAGGAGAGGCGTCGCATCTTGGGCACTCCGAGTGGGGATGTCCAAATATACGGCGCTCGCCGGAGCATGGGATGCGAAACGGCGGGAGCCATGGTGGCCTCCCGCCGTCGCGCAGTCGTGGGTCGCCTCGCCGATCAGAACACTGCGGTCACAAGGTTGGAGCACGTGCTGGTGTCTCCCCTGGTGGTCCCCGCGTGGCAGACCTGGTAGGTATAGCTCGCCCCGCCACGCTCATTGGTGTCATGGGTGTAGTTGGCACTCGACCAGTTGGCCTGAAGCGCCGCTGAGCGACCCTCCAGATAGATGTCGACGTTGCCAGCGGCTCCCGACCATTCAAGGTCGACGGTGTTGCGGCCCTTCACCTTCCGGCCGGCCCAGGAGAGCACGAAGCCACCGGTTGCCGGAGCGGTGACTGTCACGTTCTTCTCCACGGAGCCTGTGGCACCGTCGTCGTCGGTGACGACCAGGGTGACCTTGAAGGTCCCGTACTCGGGGAAGAGGACATTGGCGGGGTCTTGGTCAGTCGAACTGTCAAAGGTGCCGAAGGTCCAACTCCAACTCACGATGCTGCCGTCGGAGTCGCTGCTGGCATCCGAGAAGTCACAGGACAGCTCCGTGCAGACCGGACTGGAGTTGAAGTCCGCCGTCGGAGCACTGTTCGATGTCCCACCGCCACCGCCGCCACCCGGCGCGGTGTAGAGCAGCAGGTCGGGTGAGCCGGAGCCCTCATTGCCGACCACGTTCGGTGTCGCGTTGCCGAGGAGGGTGTTGGTGATGCCGTCCGCCGAGGCGTTGGGCGAGAGCTGCAGCAGCAGCGCCGCCGCTCCCGCCACGTGCGGCGAGGCCATCGAGGTGCCGCTGATGGTGTTGGTGGCGCTCGAGGAGGTGTACCAGGCGGAGGTGATGCCGCTGCCCGGGGCAAAGAGGTCGAGGCAGTGGCCGTAGTTGGAGTAACTCGCCCGGTTGTCGCTGCTGGTGGTCGCGCCGACCGTGATGGCGTCTGCGGCCCGCGCCGGAGAGTAGTTGCAGGCGTTGGCGTTGCTGTTACCAGCGGCAACCACCATCACCACCCCGGCGGCTACTGCGCCGTTGACCGCGGCATCGACCGAGGAGCTGGCCCCGCCGCCGAGTGACATGTTGGCCACCGACGGCCCTGAGGCATGCGAGGCGACCCATTCGATCCCGGCGATGACGCCGGAATAGCTCCCCGACCCACGGCAGTTGAGCACCCGCACGGGAACCAGCGCGACGTTCTTGGCGACCCCGTAGCTGCTGCCTCCGACGGTGCCCGCGACGTGGGTGCCGTGGCCGTTGCAGTCCTCCATGCCGTATTTGTCGGAGATCGCGGTGAAGCCGCTGGCGCTGACCCGCCCGCCGAACTCGTTGTGGTCGGGGCGAATTCCAGTGTCGATGATGTAGGCGGTCACTCCGGTGCCGTCGTTGTCATAGCTGTAACTGCCGTCGAGCGGCCGGTTGCGTTGGTCGATCCGGTCGATGCCCCAGGTGGCGCCGGTTTGGGTGGTGGTGATCGCCTGCACCTCACCGTCGGCCTCGACGAACTCGACGTTTGGGTTCCGGCGGATCCCGTCAAGCGCGGCGGCCGGCAGTGAGGCCGCGAATCCCTGAATCGCCGTCCGGTAGCGGAAGTGCACGGTGCCACCCGCGGCGAGCTGGTCGGTCAGCCGGTCGGCACCGACGGTGCCGGGGCGGAAGACCACGATGTAGCGATCATCGACCGAGTTCCCCCGCACCGCCGAGGCGGTGACCGACGGATCCGTGGGGCCGGTCGGGGGGGTCGTCTCGGCGCAGGCCGAGAGGATGAGGATGCCGACCATACCAAACAGCGCGGACCGGGAGTGACGAAGGGACATATGGTCTGACTCCGGACTGGAAGAATCGGGATGCTTGAGAGGATTGCCTGCAAGCTAATGTGAGGGCACACCACTCGGGAACGCAATTCGGGGGCCCTGGGGCAAGTGTGTTGCCCCACAAGGAGTTGGCCACTACTGATGGAGCGATAGTGTGGCAGAGATGCCGCAGGAGTGTCTCGCCCGAACCACACCCGACGGGGCCCACCGGCTGATCAGTGCGGACCACCTCGATACTTCGAGTGTCGGTCGGAGTCGCTCCGGTCCAGGGGGCGGGCGTCCGGATCCGAACGCCTTGGCCCCCTCCCCAGGGTGTCCTCCCTCTCGAGGGAGGGGCAGAACACCCGCACGGCGGGGCTATCCCTCCGAGGTGGTCGGGTCGATGATCGCACTGACTCGCGAAACGAGGTTCGCCGGGAAGCCGCCCCTGGTCGCATGATCTCGGACGGTCGTCTCATCGGGGGCGATGTAGACGCAGTAGATCTTGTCGCCGGCCACGTAGCTATGGACCCAGTTGATCCGG
>JAHEFN010000305.1 GCA_024640185.1 Gemmatimonadota bacterium
CAGCAATCGCACCCTCCGCACCGAAGTGATGCGGATCTTTGACCAGACCTTCGCCATCACCCAGGTCCTTCAGGCGATGGCCCTGCTCATCGCCGTGGCGGGGATCACCCTCGCGTTGATCGTACTGGCGCGGGAGCGGCTCGGGGAACTGGCGCTGCACCGGGCCCTCGGGGCCACTCGCGGTCAGCTCTTCTGGATCTTCGCCGGAAAGGGGTGGGCGATGGCGCTGTTCGCCCTCGCCCTCGGATCGATCGGGGGCGTGGGCCTCGCGCTGATCCTGGTGCACGTCGTGAACCCGGCATTCTTCGGCTGGACCCTTCAGCTCCACTGGCCGCTGGGCACCCTCGCCGGACAGGCCTCGGTCCTCCTCGTCGCGGCATTCGCCGCCTCGATCTTTCCGGCGCTTCGCGCCGCTGACGCGCCCGCAAGCGCCCTCTCCCGGGACGACCTGTGAGCGCCATGCGATACCTCGTCGCGCTGCTGATCGGGCTCGCCGCCCCGCTGGCCGGGCAGGCCCCCGATTGGCGGATGGCCGAGCCGGGATATGCGTGGCAGTTCCCGCGCGACCACTGGTCGCACCCCGGCTACAAGACGGAGTGGTGGTACTTCACCGGGCAGTTGGGTGCCGGGGCGGGCCAGGAGTTCGGCTACCAATTCACCTTCTTCCGCGTCGGGCTCGCGGCTGACTCGCTCGAGCTCGCCTCGACGTGGAATGCTCACGATTTGGTGATGGGGCATCTGGCGATCACCGACCTCCAAAGCGGCGAGCACCGATTCGCGGAGGTGCTCTGGCGTGCCAACGGCGTGCTCGGCGGCTTCCCACCGGTGGGCGACTCCCTCGTCGCCTGGAGCCGCGGTCCGGCCGGGGAAGCCTCTCGCTGGACCTTGGCGTGGCGTGATGGGGCCTTCCACGTGTCGACGGTCGACCAGCGACTCGGTGTCGGACTCGACCTGCAGCTCACCCCCACCGCGCCGGTCACCTTCCAGGGCCCCGGGGGCTACTCCCCCAAGTCGGCACAGGCCGGCACGGCGAGCCTCTACTACTCGCTGACTCGGCTCACGACGGAGGGGACCCTCACCTGGGACGGCCGGACGGTGGCCGTTCTGGGCGAGAGTTGGATGGACAAGGAGTTTGGTTCCGACCAGCTCGCCGAGGAGCAGGTGGGGTGGGACTGGTTTGCCTTGCGACTCGACGGCGACCGGGACGTGATGGTCTACCTGCTGCGCGATGCGACCGGAGCCGTCGACTTCGCGCGCGCCACGTTGCGAGAGGGAATCCGCACCCGCCACCTCGAAGGCGACGCCGTCCGGGTGACACCCCGTGGCGAGTGGGCCAGCCCGCTCACCGGCGCGCGCTATCCGGCGGGATGGCGAATCGAACTCGCCGGGGAAGGATTGGTGCTCGAGGTCACCCCCGATGCCGCCGCGCAGGAGAACATCTCGCGGTTGGTGCCCAACCTCTTCTACTGGGAGGGCTCGGTGACCGTGACGGACCCGGACCGGCGGCAGGTTGGCCGGGGGTATGTCGAACTCACCGGCTACGGCACCGGGATCCGTCCGGCGATCTGAGTCACCCCCGCAGGAAGGTCCCCTCGTTGAGGTCCCTAAGGGCTTCCTGGATCTCGGCCCGACTGTTCATCACGATCGGGCCGTGCCAGGCAACGGGCTCCACCAAGGGCTTCCCCGAGACGAGCAGGAAGCGCATCCCCTCCTCACCGGCCTCCACCACCACCTCGTCGCCACGGTCGAAGACCACCAACGAGCGGTTGCGGACCCCGGTCGGGTCGAGGATGATCACATCCTCCTCGGCCTCGACCGGCACCGGGCGAGGTTCAGACGAATTCTGGAAGGCACCGCTCCCCGCAAAGATGTAGGCGAACGCGTGTCGTGTGGTCTCCACCGGCAGTCGCTTGCGCACCAGCGGCGGCAGGCTCACGTCGAGATACACCGGATCGGCGGCGATGCCGTCGACGGTGCCTCGCTTGCCCCAGAAATCACCGCAGACGACCCGCACCACGGTGCCGTCATCCTCGATCACCTCGGGGATGTCGGCCGAATGGATTTCCTGATAGCGGGGCGAGGTCATCTTCTGTGCCGCTGGGAGGTTGGCCCACAACTGGAAGCCGTGCATGCCACCGTCGGGGTCCCCGTGGGGCATCTCCTGGTGAATGATCCCGCTGCCCGCAGTCATCCACTGCACGTCACCGGCCGAAATCGTCCCCGCGTTGCCCAAGGAATCGGCGTGATCGACCGTCCCCTTGAGGACGTAGGTGATCGTCTCGATGCCGCGGTGCGGGTGCCACGGGAATCCGGCTTGGTACTCCCCCGGCGTCTCGCCGCGGAAATCGTCGAAGAGCAGGAAGGGATCAAACTCGTCCGTCTCCCCGAAGCCGAAGCCTCGACGCAGGTGGACCCCTGCCCCCTCGAGCTTCGCTCGTGCCTCGAGATGACGCTTGACTGGACGAATCGACATCGGCCCCTCCTGAGGACTTAGTTGACATGTAAAGTACCATCAAACCCTCAGGAAGGTTCCCGACGCCGGCGGGATGGGGTCGGGTGGACGGCTCCACCCCGGCACCGGGGGGCCAATGCCGGGGTGGGTAAGGCATCCGGCGCCTAGTTGCGGCCGGTTCCTCGGCCGTTCCCCCGCCCGTTCCCCCGGTTGCCGGGCCGCTCATTCCGCCGGTCGTCCCGGCGATCGACTCGGTCATCGCGACGCTCATTCCGCCGGTCATCACGACGATCGTAGCGGTCATCCCGTCGGTCGGCATCCCAGTAGTCCCGTTCGTAGCGCGGGCGGCTGCGCTCCCAGTCCCGGCCACGTGGCGCCTGGAAGTACTGGTCGCGGTAGCGGTAGACCACGATTCGCCGTGCGTTGCGGTAGGGCTGCTCGTAGTAGCGCCCGTTGAGGACGTACACCGTCGCCGGCCGCCAGTCCCGGGCACTGCGTCGCCAATCGCCGTGGCGTCGTGACGAGTAGGCGTAGACCTCCACGTACCGCGGTGAACGACGCTGGTGCACGATCGGGATATTCGCCGCCACCCTGATCGGACCGATGTTGATGGAGGCCCGGACCTGGGCCGCCGCCGGGGCAGTGGCCAGGGCGCCGAGCAGTGAGGCAATGGCAATCGATGTGACACGCATGGAAACCTCCTGGTCATCTGTGATG
>JAHEFN010000306.1 GCA_024640185.1 Gemmatimonadota bacterium
ATCTTCCACTCGCCTTCGATTCGGATCATCTGGAAGTTGTCCACCCCACAGTGGGAGAACTGCTCCCCGAGGGCGAAGGTGTAGAAGACCCACAACGCGGCCAGGTCACCATCGACCTGGACGATCGGATCGTAGATCTGCTCATCCCACGGTTCGCCGGGATTGCCGGCCTGGGCCACGAAGCGCTCGGTGGATTGGAAGCGGACCGGCTGGCCGGCCCGGGGCACCCCGGACATCATCGCCCCATCGGCGAAGGTGCTGGCGATCATCGCGCCGTCGTGTCGTCGCATCCCATCGAAGAGGCGCTTGGCCACGGCGATGACCGAGTCACGGGTGGCCGGGTGGACCATCTGATCGGCGCCCTGTGCCGTGGCCACGACAGGCGAGGCGAGGAGCAGGGTGAGCAGGAGTCGGGCGCGCATGGGAATCCCTCGGTTCAAGGTGAGTGCTCAAGCCGATACGCATGGGCACCGGAACGGGTTTCCCCCGCAACCGGTAACTTGTGCCGCGTGACGGCCGTAGGGCACGGCACCACGTGGCAACGCGTGTTCATCGTCTCTCGTCGAAGGAGCAGCCCCATGTCCACCGAAGAGCACAAGGTCCCCGGCGAGAAGCTGGTCGAACGGGTGAAGGAATTGATTCGCGAAGGCAACGCCCGACGGGTGATCGTCAAGAACGACGAGGGTCATACCCTGCTCGAGATCCCCCTCACCGTGGGGGTCTTCGGGGCGGTGCTCATCCCGGTCTGGGTGGCCCTCGGTGCCATCGCCGCGCTGGCGACCTCCTACACGATCGTCGTGGAGAAGAAGGAAACCCCACCCGCCGGTGAGCTCGAAGCCTGACGGGGTGGCCGCCGCGACTCAGCGCGAGCTGCGGCGGCGCCCGTCCCCTTGCCGGCTGAGCATCTCACGGAGCCACGCCTTGGCGCGCTCCTCGATCAGCTCCGCCCAGCCATCGTCCATCTGGTCATCGTAGAAGTCGAACTCGTAGCAGCCTCGATCGCTCGGTTCGCTCCCCTCGAGGAAGACCTCGCGTTGGCCACAGGGCTGCATCCAACCGTCCCCAGCGAGTCCCGTCCACCCCTCGACCACGCCCTCCGGCCTCGCGAACGCCTCCCATTGCTCTGGCGCCGCCTCGCCGAGGAACCGTGCAACGATCGGCAGCGCCGCCCGAGCGCCTGACGTCCCGATCGAGGCGCCGTCGTCATGCCCGACCCACACCCCGACCACCAACGACGGCGAGTAGGCGACGAACCAGGCGTCACGCCAATCGTTGGTGGTCCCGCTCTTCCCCGCCAGCTCGCTGCGGAAGTCGACATGGGAGAGCGCCTCTCCGGTTCCCCGCTCCACCACCCCGCGGAGTGCGGAGGTCACCAGGTAGGCCACGGCCGGGTCAACGACCTGCTCGGTGCTGACCGCGTCCTGTGCGTCGAGCTCGCCGTCGGTCCCGACCCGACCGATGATCGCTCGGGTCCGGGCCAACTCGCCCTCAGCGGCGAAGACGCCGTAGGCACGGACCAATTCGAGCAGGGACACCTCGCCACTGCCCAGCGCCAGTGACGGCACCGGTGCGAGCGGAGAGCTGATGCCGAGTCGTCGGGCGGTGGCGACGATCCGCTTCGGTCCGACCTCGAGACCGACCCGAGCGAACGGCACGTTGAGCGACTGTTCGATCGCGGTGCGAAAGGTCACCGGCCCCCGAAACTGCTCGTCGTAGTTGGCGGGCTGCCATGGACCGCTGGCGGTCTCCACCCTGAGCGGCGCATCATCGATCACGGTGGCCAGCGTGTAGCCGGCCTGACCCCGGCCCTCCGGTTCGAGCGCGGCGAGGGCCACCACCGGCTTGAAGGCACTGCCGGGTTGGCGGCGGGCGGAGACGGCTCGGTTGAACTGCGAGGCGCCATAATCTCGACCACCCACCATCGCGAGGATATCGCCGGTGCGGGGATCGATGGCCACCAGCGCCGTCTGCACGGACGTGCCGCCGAGGCGGCGAGCGCCCCACGTCGCGGCCCGTTCTGCCGCGCGCTGCAGGTCGGCATCGAGGGTGGTGAAGACGGCCGCGCCGCGCTTCGGGGGGCGACCCTTCAAGGCGGCAGCCGCATAATCACGGAAGTACCGGGCATCGATGGTTCCGGTCGGATGGCTGCGCGACCGTACCGCGACCCGATGCGCACGACGGGCCGCCGCCGACGACAGCTTCCCCTGCTCCGCCATGAGGTCGATCACCAGGTCGCGACGCGCCTTGGCCGCCTTGGGGTGCCGTGAGGGGGCCAACCGGTTCGGGGCGTGGATCATCCCTGCCAGCAGTGCCGACTCCGCCACCCCGAGTCGCCGGACATCCTTGCCGAAGTAGTAGCGGCTCGCGGCGCCGACGCCGTGGATCGCGGCACCGCCGTCCTGCCCGAGATAGATCTCGTTGAGGTACGCCTCGAGGATCGAGTCCTTGTCGTACCGCGACTCGAGCACCAACGCCATCACCGCTTCGCGGAACTTCCGGATCGGCGTGCGGTCGGCCGACAGGTAGAGGTTCTTGGCCAACTGCTGGGTGATGCTCGATCCCCCCTGCGCGATCCCCCCGGCCTTGACGTTCGCCACCATCGCGCCGCCGATCCGCCGCCAGTCGATCCCGCCGTGTTGGCGGAACCGCTGGTCCTCGACCGCGAGGACGGCATCGACGAGGTGATCGGGGAGGTCATCGAGCCGAACAGGGATCCGCGACTCGTGGGCGGCGCCATCGATCGGCGCGATGGCGATCGGCCGGCGCTCGGTGCGGCCCCAGGATTCCGGCCGCGTGTAGAGTGCGGTCGGCATCCGCTCCGCCGGCGAGGCGAGGCGTGCCCGGACCAGCGCCTCGGCCGTCGTGCCGACGGCGAAGAGGGTTCCGGCAGCCAGCGTGCCAAGGATCAGCCGGCGTCGGGTCACGCGGCGGCGGAGCCCAGCCATGCGCGCGCCGACCCCCCGTCCGGTGTCCCTGATCTTGTCCCTGAGTTCAGCCCACCGCATCGCCGCCACCTCCGTGTGGGTTCGGATGACCCAGACGGAGGGAGTGTCGCGATGGTTTCACGATGAAACGTTTGAAACGTTGCCTGGAACTACCGGCCGCCCCGTTGCCACTTCGACTGGACCTCGCCGATCAACTCCAGCATCCGCTCGATCACCAGGTCGAA
>JAHEFN010000307.1 GCA_024640185.1 Gemmatimonadota bacterium
CGAGCCGCAGGTGATGTGCTTCTGCGGAGCCGGACGCCAGCCGTCGCCATACGCAGCACCGAAGACGCCGGTGGTGGTCTGACAGCCGGTGTTGGCCGTGGCACCCGTCGCCCCACCCTGCGCGAACCGGCGCGAGGTCGTGATGGAGCGCGAGAGACCCGAACGGTTGTCGATCGACTCGGTCTGCACCGTGTCCGTGGTGCCAGCCGCGAACATCGCCTGGATGGCGATGCGGGTGGTCGAGTCGACCACAGCCGTGGTGCCACCCTGCGTGTAGATCGACGGCAGGTTGGCAGCCGAGGCGTACCGAATGCTCGGCGCGGTCTTGTCGACACCGAAATACGAGGTGCTGCCGGTGTTGCCAGTGTTGCCGAGAAGGTCGGCGCCGCCGGCATACAGGCGGTACCCATCGGTGACGATGTTCGTGTTGGTCTCGCTCAGGTCGGCACCGGTGCTGACCTGCGTGGCGCCGCCGGTGATGTAGGCCTTCCAGGTGCTGGCATCCGCGCCAACGCCCAGGTCACCCGTGACGTCGGTGCCGGCCGGGTTGAAGTTCCAGCTGGCGTTGACCCAGTTGGCGCCCTCGGCGCCAACGACCGTCGGCGTCTGCGGCGTGCCAGAGAAGTTCCAGTCATACCGCATCGAGTCCGGCGTCGAGCCGAAGATCGTCGCGTTCGGGATCATCCCGCCCGTCGGGTACGGATTGGCCGCGTTGTCGGTCGCCGCGGTGACGGCGACGTTGTGCCGCGTGCCACCGATGTACTCGGCGCCACAGGCGACGGTCGCGCCGCCAGCGGTGTAGCCGAACGACGAGGTGTAGGCCCCGGCAGCCCCGCCGGCCCCAGCACAGCCCGCCATGTTCCAGGACACGGCCGAGATCGACCGGCCGGCGGTGTAGATCACCGGGCGGAGGGTGTACGAAGCAACGCCGGCGGCACCCGGGCCACCCCAGTAGGTCAGCCCACCGGGGCCAGCCTTGGAGTTCGTCGGCTTGCTGTTGAGCGTCGCCATCCAGCCGTCGGCGTTGACGAGCACGATGTTGATCGTGTTGGTCGCCGTCGGCGAGGAGGCACCGTGCGGGTAGACCGCAGCGGAGATCGTGGTCGGGCCGTTCTTCCAGCTCGTCACGGCGGCGGTCGGGGTGACCGTGTACGCCGCGGTGTTGACCGAGAGGTTGATCGGGCCGGCGGCCGGGTTGGTCGCGAAGACCTGCTTGGCCGCGGTCGCGCCGCCAATCTTGACGACGAGCGAGTCGACGACCTGCTCACCCGGGTTGAACAGGGTGTTGATCTCGATCTGGCCAGCGACGGCGTTCAGGACGACCGGAAGGCCGTTCGCCTGCTGCGTCACGCTGTTGATGGAGATCTGGGCCGGGAGCTGGCCCCGGACCGTGACGGCGACGGACTGCGTGGCCGTCTGGCCACCGGCGTCGACCGTGGCGCTGATGATGGCGCCACCGACCGAGACGGCCGTGATGACACCGCTCGCCGAGACGCTGGCGACAGCACCGTTGGAGGTGCCCCAGGACACCGTGCCGGTCACGCCGGGCTTGGTGATGAGGTTGTAGGTCGCCTGGACCGTGCCACCAATGACCAGGTTCGCCGTGGTGGGCGCAACCGAGAAGCTGGTGATGTTCGGAACCTCAGGCGGCGGAGGCGGCGGCGGGATCTCGATCACCGGCGGCGGCGTCTCCGTGATGGTGAGGTCGTCGCCACAGGCCGCGAGGCCAAGGGCAACCACACCCGCCATCATGAAATTACGGTAGAGCTTGGACATGCACTCCCCCAAATGATGGTTGTTGGAACCAGGGAATCTCCCCGGACCAGCGGTGCTGCACTGCATACATCCGTTCCAGCGAGGTGCCCGTGACTGTCGATCGCACGAGCGAAGCCGGGGTCTGCGAGAACCAGGGACGACGCACTTCCCCGAGAACCGCGTCGTTCCGACACCCGCAACCTCCCGCCACGCCTTGCGCGACCGGTCGGAAGCCGGGGCCAGCACTTCAAGCTAAGGGAGCCCCCCAGAACATGCAACTCACTACATAACAAGAACTTGGGGGTCCACCGAGCCGGCCAGGTGCCTCCCGCCACGAACCGCTGCGGCGGTCACGGGCGCACTGAGCCGCTGGGGTATATGGCAAGAGGCGTGCACAAACGGTCTCCACCCGACTCAGGAGTCGTTCGGCACCACGCGCGTAAACGATATGGTCATCTCACCACCGAATTCCAGCGCGCCGACAGAGCGAATCGGTGACGACTTGAGGGCCTGGGCCAGGGGGGACTTTCCCTCCACCCTGAGCGACCCGAACTGGGGCTGCACCCGCTCAGGGGCCATGCGAGCCTCGACCATCCAGACCGAATTGCGGTTCCCGGCGTATCCGAACGACATCGATCGTGTCGATCCGACACGATCCTCGCCTCCCGGGTGCCCCTGCCAGTAGAGGCGGAGGCCGTCGAGCCCCAGTTCCCACTGGTCATCCTCGCCCTCGAGGCCGTTGCGGACCCGCATCTCCCGCCCCACCGACCGGATCCAGCCCTCCGACGCGGTCCGGTCGAGCCGGCCGGCGTCGAGGCCGATCTCGTCGAGCAGCCAGCCGGCGGCCTCCCGACCGAACGGACTCCTGGTCGCCACGGCGGCGAGCGTCACCAACACCGGGGAGGATCCCTCCTCCATCCGCGCGGCGGGGACCCCGTCGGCGGCGACGGCCGCGAAACGGCCGACGCAGACCACCCCGGGGATCCACGCCCCGAAGCGCGGCTCGTCCTGGATGATCCGGACCAGGATGTCGGGGAGTCCCTCGGTCGCCGAGGCCTCCCGAAGGGTGGTGCCCGCCGGCACCATCGCGCCGGCGATCTCGGGGTCGCCGAGATACCAGAGGCAGAACCCGCCCCGGGCATCGACGAAGCGCCAGAGTTGCTCGTTGGCCTGGGCCGCCACCCGGCCGGGGAGGGTCCCCAGCGCACCGAGCAGCACGAGGCCCGCGACGAGGCGCCGCACGATCACTCCGACCGGGCGGCCGCGACGGCCGCCCCGAGCTGGACGTAGGCCTCGGGATCGAGCGCCGCGAAGGCGGGCTCGAGGTAGCGGATCAGCCCGTCGCGACCGATCACCACCACGGCCCGCCGGGCGCGATTGGCGTCGGCGGCATCGTA
>JAHEFN010000308.1 GCA_024640185.1 Gemmatimonadota bacterium
TTGTCGTCAGGTGGTCGTGGAAAGGGTGCTCGATCTTCTCAATGCGAAGGTCCACCCGGTGGTGCCGAGCCTGGGTTCGGTCGGGGCCTCGGGCGATCTGGCGCCCCTTGCCCATCTCGCCCTACCCCTGGTGGGCGAAGGGCAGGCCGTCGTCGACTCGGACGTCCTTCCCGGCGACCAAGCCTTGCGACGCGCGGGAATCGAGCCGTTGGTCCTCGGGGCTAAAGAAGGCCTGGCCCTGATCAACGGCACTCAGGCCTCCGCGGCCGTCGGCGCCCTGGCCCTGGCCGATGCGGGCCGGCTCTTCGCCGCTGCCGATGTCGTCTGCGCGCTGACCCTCGACGCCCTGGCCGGCACCGATGCGGCGTTTGACAGGGCGGTGCACGACTCCCGGCCCCATCCCGGGCAGGGTGAGAGCGCCCGCAGGTTGCGGCGCCTCCTCGAGGGTTCGGCTATCCGCGAATCGCACCGCGAGTGCGGCCGCGTCCAGGACGCCTACTCGCTGCGGTGTTCCCCCCAGGTCCACGGCGCCGGCCGCGACGCCTTCGAGCACGCCCGGAGGGTGCTGACCATCGAACTCAACTCGGCCACCGACAACCCCATGGTCTTTGCCGACGGCCGCATCATCTCGGGCGGCAACTTTCACGGCGCGCCCATCGCTGCGGTCTTCGACTATCTGGCGGCGACGATCACCGATCTCGCGTCGATTTCCGAACGCCGGCTGGCCCGGATGGTCGACAGCTCGCTCTCCGGTCTGCCGCGTTTCCTGGTCGACGACGCCGGGCTCAACTCGGGTTTCATGATGGTCCAGGTCTCGGCCGCGGCGCTCGTGAGCGAGTGCAAGACTCTGTCCCACCCGGCGTCGGTGGACTCGATCCCGACCTCGGCCGGACAGGAGGACCACGTCTCCATGTCCACCTGGGCGGCGCGCAAGCTCGCCCGCGTGATCGAGCTCGGCCGCCGGGTCTTGGGCATGGAGTACCTGGCTGCGGCCCAGGCCCTCGAGTTCCACCGGCCGCTGACCACCTCGCCCGCGCTGGAGGGCGTCGTCGAACGGCTGCGGGAACGAGTGCCCCGGCTCGACGACGATCGCTACATGGCCGACGACATGACCACTGCGGCCGACCTCCTCTTCGACCTCGACTGAGGCCGGCGGCCGGGATCCGTACTATGATTCGATCTCATTGAGGATGATCTCCCGGGGAGCGAAATCGTGACGTTGGAACGGATCGGCAGTTTGTGTGTCGAGGGGGTGCGGCGGTGGCTGCCCGATCCCTTTGTCTTCGCCCTGCTGCTGACTCTCATCACCGGGGCTTCGGCCATGGTGTGGGTCGGCGCCTCCCCTCTGGACGTCGCAACCGGCTGGTACGACGGTTTCTGGATGCTGCTCGAGTTCGGGATGCAGATGGTTCTCATCCTGGCCACCGGCTACGCCATCGCCCTGTCGACGCCGGTGACGGGCCTCATCGACCGGATGGCCGCCAGAATCACGAGCCCGGGTCAGGTCTATCTGGTCGTCCTCGTCGCCGGGGGCCTGCTCGTCTTCGTCAGCTGGGGCTGGGTGGTGCTCACCGCGGTCCTCGCCCGCGAGCTCGCGTCGCGAGTCAAGGGGATCGACTACGCCTACCTCATCGCGGCGACCTATCTGTCGAGCAACGCCTGGGTGGTGGGGCTGTCGAGCTCGATCCCTTTGCTGCTCAACACGCCGGGAAACTTTCTCATCGAAAACGGGCTGCTCAGCAGGACGATTCCGGTGGGCCAAACCCTGGGAAGCCCCCTCAATCTGGCGGTCGCCGCCGTCTACCTGGTGGTCTCGCCCGCCGCCATG
This sequence comes from Gemmatimonadota bacterium, assembly GCA_024640185.1. Lineage (GTDB taxonomy): Bacteria > Gemmatimonadota > Gemmatimonadetes > Gemmatimonadales > GWC2-71-9 > Palsa-1233. The sequence goes on from JAHEFN010000308.1 coordinate 1,829, forward strand.
TGGCTCATGCGGCCGCGATCAACGGTGGTGGAGTTGGATGACCTGGTGGTGGATTCCGCAGACTCGAAACCAACCACGGTTGCCGAGGATGCCCGGACCCTGCTCGCGGCCGATCCGGCGCTCTCCGACCGCCTCAACACCAGCGTCGTGCTCCAGACCGTGGTGGCTCTCATGGGACTGACCTATGTGGCCGTCCATTTCGTCCGCAACGGGTTCGATCTCAACCTCAATCTGATGATCTTCGTCTTTCTCATGCTCGGACTCGTCCTGCACGGGACGCCCATCCGGGGGATCATGCTGGCCACCGGTCTCGGCAAGGCCATCGCCCTCTGGATGTCGTCGGTGGCCACCCTCGAGACCATCCCCGCCGTCGCATATGTCACCGGCGGCATCGTCAACTTCTCGATCCCATCGGCGGGCGGCGAGTGGGCGGTGCTCGGTCCGCCGTTGGTCGACGCCGTCCGCGAGCTCACCGGCGGCCTCGGTCCTGCAGCGTTCGAGAAAACCGTCGCCCGGGTCGCCATGGCGGTGGCCTACGGTGAGTCGCTGACCAACCTGCTCCAGCCGTTCTTTCTTCTCACCGTGCTGCCGGTGATGGGCGCCGGGGTGAAGATCCAGGCCCGCGATCTGATGGGCTACGTGCTGGTGCCGTTCGCGGTGTTGTTCGTGACGATCGGGTTGTTGGTGGCTCTGGTGCCGGTTGGGTAGCGAGGGCCACACTGGCCGCTGACCCGGTTGCGGGGTCGGATCCCGACCCTGATCCCGGATCACCGGCCTTCTGGTCCGCCTTCGGCGGCCCAGCGTCGCCCCATCGGCGGGGTCGCTCAGGTGGTGGATTGGAAGGGCTGCGACCCCGCCGATGGCACGCCGGCGGCCTCCCTCGCTGCCGGGGCAGAAGACCTCGTCGTGCCTCCCGGGGGAGCCCGGCAGCGCCATTGTGCGGGGCGAACAGCTGGCCGGGAGGTCGTGCCGGCACAATGGCGTGCCCGGCACGCCCGAGGGAGGCCCCTTTCCGCGTGCACAGAGCGGTTTCGGTCCGCGGACCCGGCCGCTGCTCCGGCCGCCGATTCCTGCCGCTGCCCCGGCTCCGGCCGCTGCCGCTGTCGCTGGTCCGGAGGTTGCTCCGGGTCCCGGGTTCTTTCGGCTCCGGCCTTCTGAGCCGTCCAAGGCGGCCCAGCGTCGCGCCATCGGCGTGGTCGCTCGTGGGGTAATTGAAGGGCTGCGACCACGCCGATGGCACGCCGGCGGCCTCCCTCTCCGCCGGAGCAGGTTTCCAGATCGTGCCTCCCGGG
>JAHEFN010000050.1 GCA_024640185.1 Gemmatimonadota bacterium
TTGCCCTTGCCTTCGGGCTGATCTTGCTCGCGTGGGGCCGCCTTCGCGGCCCGCGGACCCTCATGACCGTCGGGTTGGCCCTCACTGTCCTGGCCGGGGCCGGGGCGGGTGGCACCTTCCTCACTGGTGAGCCGGCCGAGGAGGTTCTTGAGGACCGACCCGGATTCGATGAGGGACTGGTGCATGAGCATGAGGAGGCGGCTGACTTCGCCCTCTGGCTGACCCTTGCGGCGGCGGTGACCGCGGCGGGCACTCTCTGGTGGAGCCGTGGTGGGGGCGACTATGCCAGGTCTGCCGTCGCGGTGACCCTCCTGATCGGCGTCGTGGCCATGGGGGCGCTCGCCGTCACGGCGCTTCGAGGAGGCGAGATTTCCCACCCGGAGATCCGTTCGGGGGCCGCGGCGGCGGCCGCCGTTTCACACGACGACGACTGACCCTACCGGGCGGGGTCAGGACCGCTCGAGAAAGAGCGTCTGGGTCGGGTAGGCGAACTCGATGCCCCGATCCTCGAAGGCGCGATGGATGTCGAGGTAGATCGCCTGCTGGACATCCATGTAGGTGCCGAAGTCGGGCACCAAGACGTACCACGCGGTCTCGAAGTCGATCGACGAGGCGCCGTAGCCACTCAGGTGACTGCGGTCGCAGCGGGTGTGCGGCTGCGCCTCGACCGCGGCTCGGATGATGGCCGGGACCTCCTCGAGCAGGGCCCGGGGGGTCTGGTAGGTCACGCCGAGGGTGAAGACGATGCGTCGCTCCGCCATCCGGCCGAAGTTCCGGACCCGCGAGGAGAGCAGGTCGGCGTTGGAGAAGACCAACTGCTCCCCGCCGAGGGCGCGCACCCGGGTGGTCTTGAGCCCGATGAACTCCACCGTTCCCACCAAGTCGTCGACCACGACGAAATCCCCGATGACAAACGGCTTGTCGAGCACGATCGCCAGCGAGGCGAAGAGGTCGCCCAGCACGTTCTGCAGGGCCAGCGCGACCGCGATGCCCCCGACCCCCAGGCCGGCCACCAGCGCGGTGATGTCGACGCCGAAGTTGTCGAGGGCAAGCAGGAGCACACCGGCCCACACCGCCACCTGGACGAGGAAGCCGATCACCCCGACCATCGTCGCGGCTCCGGGATCATCCTCCAGCTTGTCGCGACGGTATCGCCTCAGCATCGTGCGCGCCGCGGCGCCCAGCCAGAAGCCGAACTGGATCAGCACCACCACCAGCACCAGCTGACGCACGACCGAGCGCGCCTGGCCATCGAGCTCGAGCGCGATGCTTCCCACCAGCATCCCGATGGCGGCGATGGTCCAGCCGCGGGTCGCCGTCAGGATGTCGGCGAGAAGGTCGTCCCACTCGTTGGCGGTGCGCTCGGAGAACCGGCGCACCCGGTTGACCACCACCCGGCGGATCGCGACCAGGACGAGGGCCACCCCGATCGCGATCCCGATCGCGGTCAACCACGTCATCGGGGCATTGCCGAGCCAGAGGCGGTCAGGGGGCATCAGTCGTCGAGGACGAAGGTGACCTTCAGGATGGCCCGATAGGCGCTGATCTTGCCGTCCTTCACGATCACCTTCTGGCCCTCGACCCAGGCCCCGGTGACGTTGCGGAGGGTGGTGTTGGCGCGCAGGACGCCCTGCTTGACGGCATCCTCGAAGCTGACCGACGAGTCGGCGATGAGTTCAGTGACTCTGGCGACTGACATGGGTGTTCTCCTTGGTTCGGGTGTCCTGTAAACCTAGCTCCCCGGTCCGGGCGGCCAGCGTCACAGGGGGTTCACTCCGCCGTGTCCCGCGTCGTGACGGTCGATTGCCGGCGACGATCGACGATGAGACGGGTGACGTCAGGACGGGAATAGTGGCCTGCGGGGTCGAAGTTCTGGCGCTCCTCGCGGACGAGGCGATGGTCGAGCGTGGCGACGATCAGCCCCCGCCACTCGCCGCGTGGCTCCACGAGCCAGTTGCCATCCGGGGACGCGATACAGGAACCGCCATCGGCGTACCACTCCGGTGGGCCAGTCCGCAATGACGCCAACTCGGTGATCGAGTCCGGCACGTCGTCGGCATGAAACACCGAGGAGACCGAGAGGACGTAGCTGCGGCCCTCGCGGGCGAGGACCCGGGTGAGGTCCGCCGTGTTGCGGACGCTCCCTGGCCAGAGCGCGACATGCAGGTTCTCGCCAAGGCCGTGGAGCGCGGCCCGTGGGAGGGGCATCCAGTTCTCCCAGCAATTGAGACCGCCCAGCGTGAAGGGGCCGACGCGCTGGACCCGGAGGCCATGACCATCGCCCGGTGACCACACCAGTCGCTCTTCATGCGTCGGCTGCAACTTGCGGTGCACATTGGTCACCACGCCGTTCGCGTCGATGGTCACCATCGAGCAGTAGAGTGAATGGCCACCGCGATCGGCCGGGCGCTCGATCACGCCGAGGACCACCGTGCACGCGGCGCGTCGAGCCGCATCGCACACCGTGGCGAGATCACCGCGCTCGATGTCGACGGCCTGTTCGGCATAGCGTCCGAAGAGCGCCTTCTGGATCGGGTCATCGAAGGCGGCCCCGCCCATCCGTTCCACCCACCAGGGGTAGCCGGGGACGAAGGCCTCACCGAAGGCGACCAACTGGCAGCCGGACGCTCCGGCCTCCGCGACGGTGGCGACGACCCGGTCGATCGAGGCCGCACGATCGAGCCAGGCCGGGGCGATCTGGGCAAGCCCAACAACCAGGCCGTCGCCGTCGCTTGGTGGGCGGGTTACGTTCATGGCGTTCCCTTTACAGGGCCCACGTCTTGCGGGCCGTTCATGGTCTCCATCGCACAAGGGTCGATAATGCCGATCTCTTTCCCGTCCCGCAACGATCTCACCATGGTGGTGTGCATGATCGTCCTGCCGATGTCGCTTGGTGCCCAGGATCCCGAGGCGGAGTTGGATGCGCGGGCCAAGCGCATCCACGACCGAGTGCTGACGATCGACACCCATGTCGATATCCGGCCCTCGAACTTCACCCTCGATGGTCCCAATTACGGCACGCGACTGGCGCAGACCCAGGTGGACATCCCCAAGATGGAGACCGGTGGGCTCGATGCCGCCTTCCTGATCGTCTATGTGGGACAGAACGCCAACCTGACGCCGGAGGGGTTCGCCGCCGCCCGAGCCGAGGCAATGGAGAAATTTGCCGCGATTCACCGGCTGGTCGATTCCATAGCCCCGGATCGGGCCGAGTTGGCCCTCACGGCCGCCGATGCGCGGCGGATCCACGCCGCCGGCAAGCGGGCGATCTTCATCGGGATCGAGAACGGCTTTCCGGTGGGCGCGGACATCACCAATGTCGCCACGTTCCATGACCTGGGCGGCCGTTACATGTCGCTGGCCCACAATGGCCACTCGCAGCTCTCCGACAGCAACACCGGGGAGGCTGACGGGGTCTGGCTCCATCACGGGCTGTCGGATCTGGGCCGTGAGGTGATCCGGGAGATGAACCGGGTCGGGATGATGATCGACATCTCCCATCCATCCAAGCCGTCGATGATGCAGACGCTGGAGATCACCTCGGCGCCGATCATCGCCTCGCACTCGGCGACCCGTGCCCTGTGTGATCACTCGCGCAACCTCGACGACGAGCAGCTCCGGGCCCTGGCGAAGAACGGTGGCGTGGCACAGATCGTGGCGTTCAGCGGCTATGTCCGCTGCGATGTGACCCGCGACCCTGCCCGGCAGGAGGCGCTCGACGCCCTCGATGTGGAGTTTGCCCTCGATGGCCTCACGCGGGGTGCTCGCCAAGCGGTGTTGTCGGCGATGTCAGACGAACGCCGCAACCAGTATCTCGAGACCCGACGCCAGGTGAGCGAGCGTCGCTACCCCGGTGACGTCATCGCCTCGGTGACGGATGTCATCGACCATGTCGATCACGCGGTCCAGGTCGCCGGGATCGATCATGTCGGGATCGCCTCGGATTTCGACGGCGGCGGCGGGGTGGAGGGGTGGCGCACTGCGGAGGAGTCACTCAACATCACGCGCGAACTGGTCCGCCGCGGCTACAGCGAGGAGCAGATCGCCAAGATCTGGGGCGGCAACCTGCTCCGTGTGTTGGCCGAGGTGGAGCAGGTGGCGGCCGCGAGCCGATAGGCCGCTACCGCTTCCTCTTCAGGTAGCGCTCCAGGACGCCCATCGCACTGCGCACCAGTTGGGTGCCCATGTTCGAGGCCGCGCGTGTCTTGAGGATCTTCTCCAGGCCGGTCGGCGTGGGCTTGGCTGTCCGGCGCCCTGAACGGGCGGTCGCGGCCCGGTCCTCGACCCCGATCGCCTCCGCCGCGGCTTGCCGCGTGTGGAGGTCGGCGAGCTTCGCCTCGAGCATCTCCCGGGCACTCTCTCGGTCCTCGGCGTCCCGGTAGTGCTTGACCTGGCGTGAGGCAGCGAGTCGCGTGGTGAGCTCGTCGTCCGGCAACGGCTTCATGCTGGCCGACGGGGCGATCAGGTGCGTGGCGACGGGGGCGGTCGGCGCGCCCTTGCGGGTGAGCACGGTCACGATCGCTTCACCGGTCCCCACGGTGGTCAGCAATTCCTCCACGTCGTACCACGGCGTCTTCCGGAAGGTTCGCGCTGCTGCCCGCATCGCCTTCTCGTCGTCCGGGGTGAAGGCCCGCAGGGCATGCTGGATCCGGTTGCCCAACTGGCCGAGCACATCGGCCGGGATGTCCTTGGGGCTCTGGGTGATGAAGATGACCCCGACCCCCTTCGAGCGAATCAACCGGACCACCTGTTCCACCTGATCCCGAAAGGCCTTGCTGGCGCCGTCGAAGAGGAGGTGGGCCTCATCGAGGAAGAAGACCAGTTTCGGCTTGTCGGCGTCGCCGACCTCGGGAAGGTCGAGGTAGAGTCGGGCGAGCATCCACATCATGAACGTTGAAAAGAGGGCCGGGCGGTCCTGGCTGTCGGAGAGCTCGAGGATGGAGATGACGCCGCGGCCATCCCGGTCGATCTCGAAGAGGTCATCGAGGTCGAACTCGGGTTCCCCGAAGAACATCCCGGCCCCCTGGGCATCGAGCTCGACCATCTCCCGAAGCAGCACACCCACGGTTTGCTTCGCCATGCCGCCGTACTCCGCCAACTCCGCCGCGCCCTCATCACTGAGGTACTGCAGCACCGCGCGCAGGTCACTGAAGTCGAGCAGCGCGAGGCCACGGTCGTCGCAGTAGGCGAAGACCATCGTGAGGACGGATGTCTGCGTCTCGTTGAGGCCCAACACCTTGGCCAGGAGCAGGGGCCCGAACGAGGCAACGGTGGCCCGGAGCTGGGCCCCCTTCGCACCGGTCAGGGAGAGAAACTCGACCGGGAAGCCGACCGGTGACCAGGGCGAACCGGTGGCCGCGCTCCGTTCATCGATCTTGGGATGCGGGGCACCCGGGGTCGCCAGTCCGGAGAGGTCGCCCTTGATGTCGGCCACGAAGACCGGCACCCCCGCGGCCGAGAGTTGCTCGGCCACCAATTGCAGGGTGCGGGTCTTGCCGGTGCCGGTCGCTCCGGCAATCAGGCCATGGCGATTGAGCATCGCCAGAGGAATGCGCACCAGCGGTTCGGGGTGGATGGCGCCGTCGCGCATCGGGGCGCCGAGGGTGATCGCGTCCTGGTCGGGAAACGCGGCGCGGACGTCATCCAGGAACGAGGGATCCATGGTCAGAAGGTCACGTTGAACGACCCACTGGTCACCGACAGCTGGCCGGTCGCTGCGGTCCCCGGTGCGGCCTGACCGGTGAACAGGAAGGTGCCCGCCGCGCCGGTACCATCGAGGGCGGTCACCGTCAGTGAGCCGGTGGCTGGTGAGAGCGCCGTGGTCCAGGTGCTGATGCTGCTGGTGCCGGAGGTCAGGGTCAGGAGTGCCAGTCCGCTGACATTTGCCGGACCGAGATCATAGGTCCCGACCCCGGCGACACCTGCCACCGTGAGATTGATCTGTCGTGTCACCGTGCCATTGACCGTCCCGGCGACGGCGAGGATGTTGTTGCCGTAGCTGGCCTGGATCTGGGTTCCCGGGGGACTCCAGCTGGAGCCATCGACGGTGGCGCTCATGGTGCCGTGGCTGGTGGGTCCCGGGCCCGTGCCGGTGTTGCCGCCGCAGCCGGCGACGATCAGGGCGGCAATCACCGCAAGACTGGGCTTCATGATGACCTCGAGAGGGAAGGATGGGGATGGCGGAGGGACGCCGAGGGTGTTGCCCAATTGTCGGCCTGCCAGCCGCCTCGGGCAAGGGGCACCAAGGCGCGCCGGGGGTGTTCAGGCCGTTCCCGCCCGTTATCTTGGGCGCAGTCGGGGCGGTAGCTCAGTTGGGAGAGCACCTGCTTTGCAAGCAGGGGGTCAGGGGTTCGATTCCCCTCCGCTCCATCTCCGATCCTTCCCTCGACCCGGGCCTGCCTCGATGCCACGAATCCACACGATCCTCCCCTTCCTCCCCGTGGTGCTCCTCCTGGGCGCCTGCAGCAACGCCATGCCGATCGAAGAGGCGCGCGAGGCGGCGGTGGTGTCGGTTGGTGAGGTGACCCTCGACGGTGCCACACTCGAGGAATGGATGCTGGCGGCACCCGAGCAGGCACGCCCATCGCCACAGACCGGCAACCTGTTCGTCTCGGCTTTCATCGATGCGGCGGTCTTCCGGCAGGCGCTGGTGGACGGCACGGCACTCGGCGACTCGGCCCTGGTCCATGAGGTCGTGATGCCCGATGCCATCCTGGGACTCCTCCGGGAGGGGATGACCGAGCGGGCGGCGCAACTCCCGGCCGTCACCGACGAGCAGGCCGATTCGCTCGGCCGCCTCGGTGGCGTCCGGGTCTTTCAGCAGATCTTCTTCCGGGTCGAGGACTACACCGACTCCCTCGAGGGCAATCGCATCCGGGCTCGGCTCGGCGATGTGATGCAGCAGCTGACCGAGGGGGCCGACTTCAGCGAACTGGCACAGCGCGTCTCGGATGACACCGTCTCGCGCGCCACCGGGGGCATCCTCCCGGCGGCCGAGCGGAGTGACCTCCCCGAGGGGCCGATCGCCAACGGCGCCTGGCGGCTCTCGGTCGGCGAATACTCCTCGCCGGCGGTCTCGCCGGCCGGCGTCCACATTCTCCGACGGGTGCCGCTGGTCGATGGGCGACCCGGGTTCAAGAGCTGGCTCCTGCCTCGGCTCGCCCGTCAGGCCGACTCGCTCTGGCTCGACTCGGTGCGGGTGGCCGCGGCCGTGGTCCTGGTCCCCGATGCGGTCGAGCGGGCCCGTGCGTTGGTGCAGGAGCCGTTCACCGGGGGCGGTGAGGCGGATCTGGTCACCTGGAACGGCGGGGGGCTGTCGCCCGAGCGGATCCGGATGTGGTTCTCGGTCTTGTCGGCCCCGGAACGAGCTGGCTTGCCGCTCGCCTCCGACTCTGCAATCGGGACATTCTTGCGGACCCTCGCCGATCGCGAACTTCGTTTCCAGACCCTCGGGTCGGTCGATCCAGTGCCCCCGAGGGCGTGGGAGGCCCTGGCCCCGCAGCTGAGTGCCGCGCTCACTCAGCTGGTCGATGGTGCGCGTGAGGCGCTGTTGCGTGGCGACCCCAGCGAGGCCGTTCGGGGCTACCTCAGTGCCGGTGCTTCCGGGAACGCCGCGTACCGGCCGCTGCCGGGGGCACTCGGGATGTTGCTGCGGCGCCAGGCACAGATCAGCGTCAACCACGAGGCGCTCGAAGCGATCATTGCCTCGGCTTCCGGGCAGTATGCGTTGCGGCAGGAGACGGATTCGCTCGCCGCGTTGGCGGACAGCGCCACGGCCTCGGGACCCGCTCCACTCCTCCCCTGAGCCGGGGCTCGGGGTGGGAGCTGGGCGGCGCTCACCCTTCGCCCACCGCCCGACGTTCGGCTTCCCGCCGGGCCCGAACCGCAAGGAGCTGCTGCAGTCGCCGCCGCTCAGGGGTGGGGAAGGGGTGGCGCGGCGAGAGCCGCTGCCAACCATCGGGGCCGTGACCCACCCAGAGCACATCGAGGACCAGGACCACTTCCCGCGCCAGCGCCAACAACGGGCAGGCCAGCGCCGCTGACCGCTCCTGGGAGAGTGTCAGGTCGGCATGTCCGCTCTTTCGGTCGGCCCACGAGTGCACCCGGAGGTTGACCAGGTCTCCCTCCCGCTCCAATGACCACTCATGGACCCCGGGAGCGTCCTCCAGGACGATCGTGGCCCGTGTCTCGCCCTCCAACAGAACGATCACCGCCCTGGTGAGATCGCCGAGGGCATCGGTGGTGTCGGTGGCCTGCATCGCCACGCGAAGGTCATCCGCCTCGAGGGCGACGACCGCGCGTCCGGGGGTGGTCAACGAGTAGCGAAGAGAGAAGGCCATGATCCGGTGGCTGGAGTGATTTGCTGGAGGGCTCCCCTCCCGAGAGCTGGTAGTATCGTCGAGTTCGGGGCTCGAGCACAGGGCCGCGGCCGTTGCCCCCCCGGGCAACCCGGATGATCTTCGACCGTGTGACCATTGCCCCCCTCTGGCTTCTGGCCCTCCCCACCCTTGCCGCACTGCTGCTGGAGCCACCCGATCGCCTCGGTGCGGCCGCGACCCGGGTGATCATGGTGGCCTTCGCGCTCGGCGCCCTCGAGCTTGGAGCAGGGGGGGCTGATCCGGGGGCGGTCGCCCGGTATGCGGCGACGGGGCCCGATCAGGCGCTGTTCGTCTCGTTGACCCTCGGGATGATGGTGGGCGCGGTTGCCCCCTTGCCGCTGCGGCGCTGGCGGGTCTGGATCGGTGGGATGCCACTCCTCCTTGCCGTGATGCTCCCCACCCTCAGTGCCCTGCGGCTGTTGCCGCTGCTGCTGGGGCTGGTGCTCGGTGCCGTGCCGTTGCTCCTCGGGGGCGCCCTGCCAAGGCTTGCCGAAGCGCCGACTCGGCTGGGTACTCGTGCCATCAGCTGGCCGCTGCTCGCGATGGCCGCGGGCCTCGCCCTTGTCCCGCCGCTCTCCGTGGCCCTGCTGGCCCCGCTCGCCACCGTGGTCATCGGGGCGCGGGCCGTCGCGCGGGGTGACGTCCCTCGGCACGCGTTGCTCTTGCCGGCGATCGCGGCCCTGGCCGCGATCGCGTTGGCGGTCGTGGCGATCCGGTCGAGTGGTGACCTGCTGGTGCGACCGGCCGCCATCCCGCTGGCCGTCGACCTCCTCGCCGGCACGGCGCCCCTCGCCGGTGCGTTGGCGATGCTCATGGTGCTGGGGCTGCTTGCCCCATGGCCATGCACCGGCTGGGGGCTGGGGGTCAGCCTCCTCCCGGCGGCGATCATTCTCGCCCACCGGATGGTCTGGACCCTGGTGCCCGTGGGGATGGCTGGTTGGGCCCCGCTGGCCGCCCTCATGCTGGTGCCCTCCGCGGTGATCGCCGCCTGGCGCGGTCGCTGGCCTGTGGCGCTGGGCACCTTGGCGTTTCTGGCCGTGGCGGGGGCGGGGCCGGTGGCACAGACAGGCGTCGCCCTCGCGGTCTTCACCGCCGTCGCCGTGGCGTGGGAGCGGCAACGTGCCGTCGCCGCGCCTGATGACGGCGTTACTTTTCCTCTTCAGCGGTGGATCGCCGCGTGCCTCGCCCTTGCCGTTGCCGGCGTGATGGTCGCCATCTTGCGCGACGAGGTCGTGCTGGGGACGGTAATCGCGGCCGGAGCTGCTGCTGCCGCCTCGCGATCGACCCCCCGGCAACGGGCGACCTGAGATGCAGGATGACTTCTTCCCACACCTGGATACCTGACTGATGGCTTATACACTTCCCGACCTGCCGTATGCCTACGACGCCCTCGAGCCCCATATCGATGAGCGGACGATGCGCATCCACCACGACAAGCACCACGCCGGCTATGTGGCCAAGCTCAATGGGGCCCTCGAGGGGCAGGACGCCCTGCTCGCGATGTCGGTCGAACAGCTGATCGGCAACCTGTCAAAGGTGCCCGAGGCCCAACGTGGGGCCGTGCGCAACAACGGTGGCGGACACGCCAATCACAGCCTCTTCTGGTCGGTGATGACACCGGGCGGCGCGACGGCCCCCGAAGGCGATCTCGCCGACGCGATCACCGCGGCGTTCGGTTCGTTCGACGCGTTCAAGACCGCATTCTCTACCGCCTGCGGGACCCGCTTCGGTTCCGGTTGGGGCTGGCTGTCCGTCGGTGCCGACGGTGCGTTGATGGTCGAAAGCACGCCGAACCAGGACTCACCGTTGATGGAGGGCCGCGTGCCGATCCTCGGCTGCGACGTCTGGGAGCATGCGTATTACCTCCACTACCAGAACCGGCGCCCGGACTACGTCTCGGCGTGGTTCAACGTGGTGAATTGGACGGTGGTAGCGGCCCGCTTTGCGGAGGCCCGATGAACGACATCTCCCTCCCCGAGGTTGGCAGCGCTGCACCGGACTTCACCCTGAAGACCACCGGTGGCGAGTTCACCCTCGCCGACCTTCGCGGCACGTCGCACGTGCTCCTGGCCTTCTTCCCGGGCGCCTTCACCGGGACCTGTACCGCCGAAATGTGCGAGATCTCAGAGGACTATTCGACCTACGAGCAGCACGGCGTGCGGGTGTTGCCGATTTCGGTGGATTCGGTCGACGCCCTGCGCGTCTTCAAGGAGCGCGATCGCCTGACCGTCGAGCTGGCCAGTGACTTTCACCGGTCGGTCTCGCGGGCATACGGCGCCCTGCTCGAGACGGCGTTCAAGTCGACCAGGGCCTATGTCCTGATCGACCGCGACGGCGTCGTGCGTTGGAGTCACGCCATGGCCAATCCCGCCGAGAAGTTGGCGACGGCCGAGATCATGACCCATTTGGCAGCGCTTGGCTGAGTCACCACGGGGCGCGCCGGCCACGCGCCGCCCCACGGCGCCGCCACCGCTGGCGGTCGTGGCCGCCGCCGCCCGGGCGCTG
>JAHEFN010000051.1 GCA_024640185.1 Gemmatimonadota bacterium
ATCGATGCAGTCCAACATCTATTGGCCCTGCAAGGAGGATCTCCTTCCACAAGTCCAATCGTGAGCAACGATACTGTCCATGACCCCTTCCGGAAAGCCGACCAGCCCCACGTCCCCACCAAGATCAAGACTCCGTGCTCCGAGACGTCGCCGGATGTTGCATCAAAAGCCATCTTGGGAGACTGGCCCTTCCCCCTGACCCAGGCCCCTCGACCGATGACCCACTACTGCGACTCCGCCCCCGGCCATCCGATCCACGGCCCGTACCACGACACCGAGTACGGTTTCCCGCTCCGCGACGACGCCGGACTCTTCGAGCGGATGATCCTCGAGATCAACCAGGCCGGCCTCTCGTGGCTCACCATCCTCAAGAAGCGCGACCACTTTCGCCGCGCCTACGACGGCTTTGATCCGCACGTGGTCGCACGGTACGGCGAGAGCGAGCGCGCCCGGTTGCTCGCCGACGCCGGGATCATCCGCAACCGGCTCAAGGTCGACGCCGCGATCCACAACGCCGGCCGCGTGGTGGAGCTGATTGACGCCCATGGCTCGTTCGCGGCATGGCTCGATGCCCAGGGCGCGCTCGACAAGCCGTCATGGGTCACGCTGATGAAGCGGGAGTTCAGGTTCATGGGTGGCGAGATCGTCGGCGAGTTCCTGATGAGCATCGGGCGACTGCCGGGAGCGCACCGCGAGGACTGCCCGGTGATGGCGCAGATCCGCGCGATCGCGCGCACGGGGTGACCTGCCCGCTCAGTGCCCCACTCTCGCCCGGACCTCCGCCATGAAGTTCTGGAAGAGGACGAGTTCGGCGCGCGGGAGTTCCTCGCTCACCTGCCGTAGCATGAGGAAACGCCCGGTCGTTGGATCGACGTCGTAGGCCTGATGGGCTGTAAACGCCCAGAAGGCACTGTCGGCAAAGAGGGGCCGCAGCCGCACGGTCGAGAAGTCGTCGTCTGCCCCGACCTCTGCCGCGACCATCCGCGAGCCATTCCGAAAGAAGAGCGTGCGACTGTCACCCGACCAGACCGGCTCCTGTCCGCCATCCATCGAGACCTGTCGGCTTCCCCGGCTGACGTCGGGGAACGGTCGCACCCACACTTCGTCCTGGCCGGTCTCATTCGAGAGGTAGGCCACCCAGCGCCCGTCGGGAGAGAGGGCCGGCTCCCGCTCGTCGATGTCGGGCCGGGCAGACACTGCCATCGCGCTGGTGTCTGCACCCAGGCGCCTCGCAAAGATGTCCCGGGCGTTCGGGGTCGTCCCGGTGCGGTAGACCAACCAGTCGCCATCCGTTGACCACTCCACCTCGTCAACATCCCTGCCCGGGTGTTCGAGCAACAGTTCCGGGGTGCCGATCCGGTCCACCGGCATGGCGTAGACCCCGCGCCGCCCCTCCCGGTCCGAGATGAAGGCCAGCGACGTGCCATCCGGACCCCACACCGGGCGGCGGTTCATCCCCTGATGGTTGGTGAGCCTCCGGATCGCACCGCTGTCCAGCTCCTTGACCCAAATTTCGGTGTCCTGATACCACCCGACCGTCAGTGCCACCCGCTTCCCATCGGGCGACATCGCGACCGACTCGAACTCCACGACCCAGGAGGTGTCAATGCTGGTCCACACCCCGGCGTCATTCACCCAATCGAGTTCCCTCGCGATGACGGCATCCTCCGGGGTGGTCCAGTAGGCCAGGTCGCCGGAGGTGGAGAGGGTGAACATCGCATCACCACGGTCGGTTCCCACTCCGTCGATCATCAGCACTGGACTCGCGGTGAGTTGCAGGCCATGGGCATCCAGCGGAGCGGCATAGAGGCCCCCGTGCTCCCGGGCAAAGATGAGGTACCCATCCGCACTGACCTGGGGACGGACGCCCTCGGCCACGGTCACGCGTCGACCGGATTCGACGTCCATCACCTCGATGCGATTCGGAACCGCCTCGACCGAGAGGACCGCGCGATCGCCACCGGGAAGGAGTCGGTAGTACCTGAACACCTCGGCAGCGTCCGGATCCGGCTCCAGGACCAGCTCCGAGGGTCCCCCATTGATCGGAGCGCGATAGATGCTCCCGGCATCGCTGTAGTACAGGTGACCATCACCGCCCCACTGCACACAACAATCCCCCGTCGTGACGATCGTCCGGACCGTCCCTCCCGTGATCGGGATCGTGTGCACCCCGGCCCTCATGAAGGCCACCGACTCCCCATCCGGGGAGATCGTCGGATACCTGGCGTCGGCGTATTCGGCTGCCATCAGGGACATCGCACCGAGTCCATCGAGGCGTTGCAGGACCAGCTCGCTGACCCAGCGACGTGACCCACTGGACGTCACGAGCGCGGACCCGTCGGGAGCGATCGTCAACGATATGCTCGGCCCGACGCGCTCACTGGCCGCCAGAGCCAGTTGCCGCACCGGTCGCGCGGACTCCGGGGCGTCCGAGGGGATGAGCAGTGCCGCGGCGAACACGGCCGCCGCCATCCACCCAGCCAGGGCCAGGACCCGACGCCCGCCCAGCACGGCCTCGCCGATTCCCGTGCCGTGCCGGAAATGCCGGTTCCGCAGCGCCGCGGCGAAGTCGTTCGCGGAGGTGAACCGATCTGCCGGCACCTTCTCCAGCGCCTTCGCGACCACCGCATCGACCGACGCGGGCACCGCCCGGCGCTGCACCAGGACCGACTTCGGGGTGCTGGTGACGACATGGGCCAGGACGGCCTGGGCGTTGTGGCCACTGTGTGGGGGTTCACCAACGAGCATCTCGTAGAGCACGCAGCCGAGCGAATAGACGTCGCTCGTCGGCCCGACGGCTCGCTCCCCGACCGCCTGCTCGGGACTCATGTACTGGGGCGTCCCGAGACTGACGCCCGATTCGGTCATTCGCTGAACCCCGGCCTCGCTCAGGGCCAGCGCAATCCCGAAGTCGGCGACGAGGGGATGGCCCTGGCTGACCATGATGTTGGCGGGCTTGATGTCGCGGTGGACCACGCCATGCTCGTGGGCCGAGTGCAGTGCCTCGGCGACCTCGATCGCCAGGCGCACCGCCTCATCGACGGGGAGTTGGTCCTCCCGCGCGAGCCGGTCGCTCAGGCTCTCACCCTCGACGTACGGCATGACGTAGAAGAGAAACCCGTCGGCTTCGCCGGAGTCGAACAGGGGCAGGATGTTGGGGTGTTGCAGGCGGGCCGTCGTCTGGATCTCGCTCAGGAATCGTTCAGCCCCGAGCACGGCGGCCAGCTCGGGCTTGAGCACCTTGACCGCGACCTTGCGGTGATGTCGCAGGTCCTCGGCGAGATACACGGTGGCCATTCCACCCGCACCGAGTTCGCGCTCGATCGCATAGCGGTTGGCCAGCGCCGCACGGAGGCGAGCGATCATCGCTGATGCCTCCCGCGTGACCAACAGGCGTTCGCCCTGCCCGGCATGTCCATGCGAACAGGAAGGGCCCGGGATCGGACACTCCGGGACCGGATCGTCGAGTATGGCATCGGCCTCCATCTCCACGGTTCATTCGGGGATCGACGAAACCTACCACCTCCTGGAGACGGTGTGGTGGAGTCCTGCTCAGCCAGCAGGTTCGACGATCCGATCCAGTGCCTCGGCCAGCGCTGCCGCACTCGCCGGGCGCTCTGTTGCCGACTTCGCGAGGCCGTGTGCCACCAGGTCAGCGAGCGAGTACCGGTCCGCGGCCGGGCCTCCTCGTCAGCGCTTGATCTTCGGGTTATCTTCGGTTTCTGTTCCTTCGTATCGGGCTCCTTCAGGGTGCCTTGCCGGGAGTCTGGGCCTGTCACGCTTCGCTCGGGATGACAATCCCCTGGCCCCTCATCTGGCCCCTGTTCTCTGATCTCCGCTCTCGGATCTCCGATGTTCACCCACCTCCACGTCCACTCCTGGTTCTCCTTCGGCCACGGTACCTCGTCGCCGGAGGCGCTGGTCGAGGCCGCCGCGATGCGGGGCTTCCGGACGCTGGCGCTCACCGACACCAACAATGTCTGTGGGGCGGTGGAGTTCCAGCGGGTGGCCGAGGCGGCAGGGATCCGGCCGATCCTCGGGGCGCAGCTCCGCTCCAAGCACCATCAGGCGATTGTCCTCGCCGAGGACGCCCGCGGGTGGGGTGCCCTCTGCCGCGCGATCACCGCCATTCACTGGGACACCGACCTCGCCCTCTCGGCCCAGCTGGCGGTCGACCGCCAGGGGCTTTCGGTACTCAGCAGCGACATCGACCTCCTTGAGCGGCTGGTCAAGCTCTCCGGGCCAGCCGGCATCTGTGCCGAACTGGTCGCCGGTCCCGAGCGTCACCGGGTGCTGGCGGCCGCCCGACGGTTGGGGATCCCCGCAGTGGTGACCGGCGGGGTGGTGATGGCCCACGCCGAAGACTGGAACCGTCACCGGCTGATCGACGCGATCCACCGCAACGGCACGCTCGCCGATGGCGGGGTGCAGACATCGCTCGCCCCGCGCGAAGCCTGGCTCCGCCCCGCACTCGAGATCGAGCGACACTTCCCCGACGCCCCCGACGCCTTCGCCGCCGCTGGGGTGATCGCCGAGCGATGCCAGTACCGAATACCGGTCGGCCGCACCATCGCCCCACGGATGGCCGAGGCCGACGACGCACTGCAGAAGCTGCGCTCACTCGCCTACGACGGCGCGCTGCGGCGCTACGGCGCCATCGCCCCGATCACCCGCGATCGACTCGAACACGAACTCGGCATCATCGGGATGAAGGGCTTTGCCGACTATTTCCTGGTGGTCCTCGACATCGTGCACCACGGGCCGACCCACTGCGGTCGCGGTTCGGTGGCCAATTCGGTGGTCTCCTACTGCCTGGGGATCACCCATGTCGAGCCGCTCGGCGCCGGACTGCTCTTCGAGCGGTTCCTCAACCCGGCCCGCAAGGATCCACCCGACATCGACCTCGACTTTCCCTGGGACGAACGCGACCGCATCCTGGCGTGGGTCTTCCGCAAGTATCCCCGGCCGCGTGCAGCGATGGTGAGCAACCACAACACCCTCAAGTTGCGCGGCTCACTGCGGGAGGTGGCCAAGGTGTACGGTCGCCCCGCGGTCGAGATCCGTGAGGTGACCCGACGGGTGCCGTACTACGGCGGTGGCGACGCCCGCGAACTGATGGCCAGCCACCCCAACTTCCGTGACCTCCGGTTGCCGACGGTCTGGCAGGAGCTGGCCACCGCCGCACAGGGCCTGGTGGGGACCCCACGCCACCTCTCGCTGCATCCCGGCGGGGTGGTGATCGTGCCGACCTCGCTCACCGATGTGGTGCCGATCGTGCCGGCGGCCAAGCAACTCGACGACGCCCCCGACCTCACCGTCCCGGCGATCCAATTCGAGAAGGACGGCGCCGAGGATGCCGGCCTGGTCAAGATCGACCTGCTCGGCAACCGCTCCTTGGCGGTGATCCGCGACGCCATTGACATGGTCCACGTCAACACCGGCGTGCAGCTCGACTACACCTCCGATGAGGCCGGTCGCGACCCGGCGACTCGCGAGGCGTTCCGCACCGGCCAGACCCTGGGGGTCTTCTACACCGAGTCGCCGGCCTCGCGGCTGCTCAACCTCAAATCGCGCGCCGAGAGCTACGAGCTGCTGGTGCTCAACACCTCGATCATCCGTCCGGCCTCCAACCGCTTCATCACCCAGTATCTCGAACGGCTGCACGGCGCACCGTACGAACCGTTGCATCCATCACTCCGCGACACGCTGGCGGAGAGCTTCGGGGTGATGGTCTACCAGGAGGATGTGGTCAACGTCGCCAATGCCTTCGCCGGCCTCGATTGGGCCAGCGCCGACGGGCTTCGCAAGGCCCTCTCCAAGAAGCGGCCGGAGAAGCACCTGGCGGGATATCTCGACGAGTTCGTCAAGGGCGCCAAGGCGAGGGACCGCGACGAGGCGAGTATCGCCAGGGTCTGGGAAATGATTCTTTCGTTCGCGGGATATTCATTCTGCAAGGGGCATTCGTGCTCGTACATCCAGGTGGCCCAGCAGAGCGCCTACCTCCGCGCCAACCACCCAGCGGAGTTCATCGCGGCGGTGCTCAGCAATGGCGGCGGCTTCTATCGCTCGTTCGCCTATATCGCCGAGGCCCGGCGAATGGGCGTCACCATCCTGCCGCCCGACGTGAATGCCAGCGAGTGGCGCTGCACCGGCGCCGATCGTGAACTCCGGGTTGGCTTCCAGTTCGTGAAGGGACTCTCCAGCGACGGAGCCGCCGGATTGCTGGCGGCGCGCCAGGAGGGCGGGCCGTTCGGTGACCTCGACGACCTCAAGCGTCGCACCCAGCTCGGCCAGGACGACCTTCGGCTGTTGATCAAGGTCGGGGCGTGTGATGGCATCGGTGGCGACCACAACCGACCACAGCTGTTGTGGATGGTGGATGCCCGGGCCAACCAGCGGCCGGCCACCCGCCGGCAGCATCAGGCCGCGCCGTTGCTGGTGCGGGAAGGCACGGCGGTGCCTCGCTTGCGGTCGTATTCCGCCGAGCGGCGGCGGCAGGACGCCTGGGCCTTGCTGGGATTCTGCACCGATGCACACCCGATGTCGCTCCATGCCCCGGCCTTGCGCCGTTTCCGTCTCACTCGAAGCGCCGAACTGCACCAACATGTCGGCAAACGGGTGCTGATGGCCGGGATGTACACCACCGGCAAGCCGGTGCACACCGCGAAGCACGAACCGATGCAGTTCGCCACCTTCGATGACGGCGAGGGATTGATCGAATGCGTGCTCTTCCCCGATGTCTACACAGCACGAAGTCACGTCCTCTTTGATCAGGGGCCGTTTCTCTTCCGGGGGGTGGTCGAGGAGTCGTTCGGGGCCTATACCGTCACCGTGCACGACATCGAGCGGCTGGAACGGATGCTGGCGAGGATCAACGATAGACGATCGACGATCGACGGCCGAAGGTGGCGGAGGCAGGGGGCGACACCGGGGTGGGAAACTGAGTGTGGGACTCTATCATCTATTGTGCAGTGTCCATCATCACCAGAACGGAGCCGTCCAGATGCGCCCATGGCTGCCAGCCCTCCTGATCATCGCCGTGCCGGGAACAACCCACGGCCAGGTCCCCAAGGCTCCGCTGGCCGACAGTGTCCGTGGACAGGTCCTCGTGCTTGGGACGATGCACCTCTCGGCCCTTGGCAAGACCTTCAATCCGAATCGGCTATCGACACTGCTCGCCCGGCTCGAGGCGTGGCAGCCCGCCGTGATCGCGGTCGAGGCAATGCCCCCGGACGAGATCGAGCGACTCGACCTCCTCGCGAGGGAGACCGCCGACACCGCCGCCGCCGAAATCCTCGGCGCCTTTGCCGGCGACGTGCTCAAGCAGGCCCAATCGATCCGCACCGAACTTGGCCTCGAGCGGCGCGCCGACGCCGAGCGGGCGGTCACCGAAATGTTACGAGGTGGAGTGATGGGGCCGGCGGATCGACGGCGAGCCACCGCGCTGCTCCTGGCCGCACTCGACGAGCCGAGCGCCGTGCTCCAATGGTCGTATCTCGGCGAAAGTGAGCGCCGTCCCGACGACGGGGTGACAAGCGGGGCCGCCATCGCGTTGGACGCCCGCTTGGCCGCTCCAAACGAGAAATGGGAACTCGCTGCCGCCCTCGCCCGACTGCTGGGACACCAACGACTCGCCTCGATCGATGACCATGTCGACGACGAGGTGGGCCTCAGAAGTGGGCTATACGACAGCCTGCAGGAGGAACTCTCCGCGGACCCGGCGTTCCAGAGATTCATCGCATCTCCAGCGGCACGGGCCCAGGCGGCGATGATCGACTCGGCGAAAGTGGCTGACGACCTGTGGCCGTTCTACCGGACGATGAATGACCGAACACAGATGCGCCGAGATGTCGAGGGCCAGTGGCACCTCTTCTACCGGACGACACTGCCGTCAGGAGCGGATCGCCGGCGGGTGGCGCTCTGGGAACAGCGCAACCTCAACATCGCCGGGAGGATTCGCGCCACTGCAGACCCCACCGGACGGACGGTGGTCGTGATCGGCGCTGCCCACAAACCGTTCCTCGACGCCTACCTTGGGGAGACGATGGACCTGCAGGTGGTGTCGTTGGAAGCGATCAACGATAGACGATAGACGATAGACGATAGACGATAGACGATAGACGATAGACGATAGACGATAGACGACCGAAGGTAGTGCTGGCGAGAGGTGGCACCACTACCAGAAACCGAGTGTCGGACTCTCTCGTCTATCGTCTATCGTCTCTCGTCTCTCGTTTCTCCCCAGCTTGGAATGCCTCGCATGCGGCCATGGCCACTCCTCCTCCTGATCGCGGCGTTGCCTGCAACGGTGCAGGCTCAAGACCGGGCCTGGTGGGACACCCTCCCCGCCCCACAGCGCGCGGCAAGACCATTTACCCGGCAGGCGCTCCTGGTACCGATGCGCGACGGGGTACGGCTCGCGGTCGACCTCTATCTCCCCGAAGGCGCAGACATCGACCACCCGGTGGCCACGATGCTCCATCAGACCCGCTACCGGCGCGGACTGCAGTTCCGCGACCCGGCAAGAGAAGCGGCGGCCGGTCCGTCGTTCGGCCTGATGACCTTCCTGCAGGCCGGATACGCCGTGGTGATCGTCGATGTGCGCGGGACCGGAGCATCGTTCGGGTGGCGGCCGGTGGAGTTCTCCCCTGACGAAGTCCGCGATGGCTGGGATGTCCTCGAGTGGATCACGGCGCAGCCGTGGTCGGATGGCACCGCGGGTGCGACCGGGATCTCCTACCCCGGCACCACCGCGGAACTGATTGGCACCGTCGGCCACCCCGCGCTCAAGGCGGTGGCACCACTCTTCTCGATCTACGACTTCTACCCCGACGTGATCCGTCCAGGGGGGATCTTCCTCGAGCCGTTCTTCCAGGCGTGGGCCGGCTTGGTCTCGCAGATGGATGCCAACCGCTTCGACCAGCCTGGAGGCCCGGTGACGGGGGTCCGCCCGGTCGACGGCCCAGATGGGGAGCGGCTCCTCGCTGAGGCGGTCGCCGAACATGCCGGGAATGCGTCGATCCATCCGCAGGCCGCCCCGGTGCTGACACGCGACGACCGCTCCCCCGACGGGATCTCGCTCGATGCGATCTCGCCCCATTCGCGGTACGACACCCTCTCGCGCCGAATCCCCATCTACAGCTACGGCGGCTGGGCCGATGGCTTCTCCGGTTCCCAGATCAAGCGATTCCTGGCCCAGCCGGCACCGGGCTCGCGGCTGATCATGGGACCGTGGAACCACGGTGGGGGGTGGGCGTACTACCCTGGACGCGATCCAGTGCGCTCGCAGTTCAAGCAGAACGAAGAGTTGCTGCGGTTCTTCGATCATCATGTGCGCGGGATGGTGACCGGCATCGAGACCGAGCCAGCGATCTGGTACTTCACCACCGGGAGTGATGCGTGGACGTCGGCGGAGCGGTGGCCGGTGGCGACGACACGGCGGCGCCTCCATCTCCAGGCAGATGGTCGACTCACCGGCGATTCACTCAGCCCGGGGCCCGCCCGCCAACTCCCCACGCTCGCGACCTTCAGGACCAATCGCGTCCTTGGCACCGGTCAACAGTCACGCTGGAACACCATCCTCGGAGGTGGGGCGGTGCGCTATCGCAGCCGGTTGGCTCCGGAGCCGAATGGGGATGGCTGGACGGCGTTCGAATCAGCGGTGCTCGAGGAGGCCCTCACCATCACGGGGCACCCGGTTCTCACCCTGGTCTCGGTGCACGCGGACACCACGCCCACGGTGTTTGTCTACCTCGAAGAAGTGGATTCGCTCGGACGAGGTCACCTGATCACCGAAGGGCAGCTTGCCCTGGTCCACAGGGCGGTCTCCGAGGCACCACCGTGGTACCCCACCCCGGAGGCCTACCACTCCTACCGGCCCGAGGTGCGTCGGCCGCTCCTTGAATGGACGGGGTCCGGCTACCTGGCGACGTCGACGATCGAGTTCCTCCCCGTGTCGCACCGCTTCGGCAAGGGCAGCCGCATCCGACTCGTGGTCGCCGGCTCCGATGCTGACCACTTCGAGCTCCCCGCCACCGACGATCATGTCACGATCGGGTCGTGGGGATCGACGCTCGACCTGCCGGTGGAGTAGTCGCCCCAGCGAGGCTCGATCGCGGGCCGTGCCTCCGCCCCGGCATCCCCCCCTGTGAGGGTTCAGCCGGCTCAGTTTTCCCGGATCGGGACCAGCCGGAGTTCGCCGTCGCTCTCGCGCGTCAGCACCACGCTCCAGACCTCGCCGCCGCCGAGGGCGATGGCCTGGTCGGCGGCCACCGCGCCGGTGGCCAGGGAGGTGACCCGGATCCGGTAGCTGCCGATGGGCCGGACGACGTAGCCGGGGAAGAGCCCACTGGCGCCCACCCCATAGTCAAACGGCGAGACCAGCCGGGCCGAGGAATCGACCGGCTGCCCCACCGGGTAGAGCCAGGCCTCGAGCGCCGGCACACCCTGAACGGTGTGAACCACCCTGAGCTTGGCGGCGTCATTGGGGGGGATGGAGGCGGTGTCCGCGCCGACGACCAGCGCGGCGGTCCCGCCGACGGCCGCACCGCCGAGGATGGCGGTCCGTCGGCCGCCCTCCGCCACCGTAAAGCTTGCGGAGGAAAGGACTTGGCCTCCTGCTGTGCGGGCCTCGATCCGGTGGCTCCCCTCCGGGATGACCCGGGCAATCCTCGTCCCGGATGCCGGCATGGCGATCGCCGTGGCGTCGAGGACGAGGGCCTCCACCAGCCCGGGCTCGAGGGCATTCAGGACCGCCAACTGGGCGTCCCCGGCCGGGAGACCACCGGTGGGATCGACGGCCCCGCAGGC
>JAHEFN010000309.1 GCA_024640185.1 Gemmatimonadota bacterium
CCAGCACCCTGCCATCCAGGTGGGCATCTGGGCGACGAGCGGGGCCGGCAGGGTCAACAGCAGCAGGACCTTGAGGTACCATCGACGCATCTTCGGCCGCCTTGGGTGTGGTGGGTGAGGCTCGAGGAGTCTCTCTCGGCGACCGGGGCCCGTCAAGCGAAGAGGGACTGCTCCTCATGACTGCCGCCCGATCGTATCTTTGTGGCATGGCCATTCCTGTCCCGACCAGCCCAGCCCTCCGCCGCCTCGAACGCCTCCCCGTCGAGATCCTCGACCCACCCGACGCCCTTGCCCGTGCGCTGGCTGAGCGAATCGCCGCCTTGATCCGGGCGCGGGCGGCTGAGGGACGACCCTGCGTCCTCGGCCTCGCCACCGGGTCGACGCCGGTTGGCGTCTACCGCGAGTTGGTGCGGATGCACCGCGAGGAGGGATTGTCGTTCGCCAACGTCGAGACCTTCAATCTCGATGAATACTGGCCGATGTCGCCCGACTCGATCCACTCCTACCACCGCTTCATGCGGGAGCACCTCTTCGACCTGGTCGATCTCGACCCGGCGAAGTGCCATGTGCCCCGGGGTGATGGCCGGCGTGAGGACGTCGCGGCCGACTGCGCCCGCTACGAGGCCTTGATTGCCGCGGCCGGCGGCATCGACCTGCAGATCCTCGGCATCGGCAAGACCGGGCACATCGGCTTCAACGAGCCGGGCTCGGGTGCCGAGTCGCGCACCCGGCTGGTGACCCTCGATACCATCACCCGTCGTGACGCCGCCGCCGACTTCTTCGGCGAGCAGAACGTCCCTCGGCATGCCGTGACCATGGGCGTCGCCAGCATCCTCGAGGCACGCGAGATCGTCCTGCTCGCCACTGGCGAGCACAAGTCGGCGATCGTCCGGCGGGCGGTGGAGGGTGAGATCGACCATGCGGTGGCGGCCACCTTCCTGCAACGACACGAGGGGGTGACCGTCTACTGCGACGAGGCCGCCGCCGCCGACCTCACCAGGGTCGCGACCCCGTGGCTGCTCGACGAGGTGGCGTGGACCGACGCCTTGGAGACCAACGCCGTCGTCTGGCTCTCGCTCACCGCCGGTCGTGCCATCCTCAAGCTCACCGAGCACGACTACATCGAGCATCACCTCGCGCCGCTGCTCGCCAAGTACGGCGAGCCGGGGGTCGTCAACGGGATGATCTTCAACCGGCTGGGGGCCAAGATCCGCGGCCGCAGCAAGCTGATCGCCAACAAGACCGTGGTCTGTTTCTCCCCGCACCCCGACGACGACGTGATCTCGGCCGGCGGCATTCTCCGCAAGCTGCATCTCAACGGCAACACCATCGTGATCGCCTACATGACCAGCGGCAACATTGCTGTCTTCGATCATGACGTTCGCCGTTACGTCGAGATCCTCGAGCGACTCGCCGCCGACAAGCGGCTGGCCCGCCGCAAGGTCGACTCGCTGGCCAGTGACGTGCGGCGATTCCTCGAGGAGAAGGCCCCCGGCGAGGTCGACTCCGACGAGGTGCAGGATCTCAAGCGGATCATCCGTGAGGCCGAGGCGGTGAGTGGCATCGAAACGCTGGGGATCCCGCGCGAGAGTGCCCGCTTCCTCGACCTGCCGTTCTACCAGACCGGGGCGGTCAAGAAGAACCCGATCGGGCCGGCCGATGTGGCAATAATCCGGGAGCTGCTGGAGGAGGTGCGACCCGACCTGGTGCTGGTGGCCGGCGATCTTTCCGACCCGCACGGCACACACCGGCTCTGCAAGGACGCCATCGACCTCGCCCTCACCGACGTGTATCCGGAGGGGAGTGATCGCCCTGAGGTCTGGCTCTATCGGGGTGCCTGGCAAGAGTGGCCGGTGACCGAGGCGACCTGGCTGGTGCCACTGGCCCAAGAGGAATTGCGCCTCAAGATCCAGGCGATCTTCAAGCACCAGAGCCAGAAGGACTCGGCACCGTTTCCGGGCCAGGACGACCGCGAGTTCTGGCAGCGGGTCGAGTCGCGCAACAAGGACACCGCCGCGCTGCTCGACCGGCTGGGACTGGCGGAGTACTTCGCGATGGAGGCGTACGTGGTGGCGGACAGCAGCAACGGCTGATCGTCAGCGCGGCTCGCGACCCCCCAACCGTCGGATTCCCTCCAGCGCCTCCTCCACGAACGGCTGCAGCAGCGCGTCGGCGTTGCGCCACGCCTCGGTGACGTACCGGTAGTCCGCGGCCGCGGACTCGGTCTCGCCGGCCGCCTCCTCGAGTCGTGCCCGCTCGAATCGCCAGACCACCCGCGAGGGGATCGGCCAGTCATTCGGTTCGCGACGCTTGAGGATCGCGAGGGCCTCGGCATCCGCGCCGGTGGCCGCCAGCAGCCGGACATGGATCAGGCGTGCGGGGTAGGGCTTCCACCCCGGCGACCGGAAGTGTCGGAGCGCCGATCCCGTGTCGGCGCGCGCCAGGGCGAGGTACGCCGAGTCACTGGGACCTCGGCTGCTTCGGGATGCCATCCACCGCCGGATCGCCGTGGTGTCGCGATTGCCGACCCACCACGCAGGGGCCTCACCGAGCCCCGGGGTGTCGGGGTGGTGGTCGGTCCAGTCGGCGAAGGTCGAGTCCACCACCGTTCTTGGCACCGCCCCGAGGACCGCAAGCTCGCCGAGGAGGTTGGCGAACCAGGTCGTGCGTCCGGTTCCCGCCACCCGGAAGGCCTCAGCGAGGTGGCCCCGGAAGGCGAGGACCCCTGCAAGGTTGCGTGGCTTCGCCCAATCGTCGGTGAACCAATAGCGGGGATCCCGATCCCGACGGGCCAGTTCCCGGGCGAGCTGGATCACGGCCTCGCCGGGATCAGTCACGGTGTAGGTGGTGTAGTAGGCAGGCCAGAGCACCTCGATTGCTGCGGTGTCGAGCATCGCCTGCCGGGTCGCCGCGGTGCCGACGGGGTCGAACAGTGTCGCGATGGCGGTCGGCACCGCGCGGCTCGCCGGGTCGTGGTCGATCGCGAGGTAGGTCGTGGCGAGGCGGTGCATCGTCGAGGGGTCGCCGAGGTCGCCCGCCACGTCGAGCGCCAGCCAGACCGGGAGTGCGAACCCCGAATCGAGGGCCATCGACCGCTC
>JAHEFN010000052.1 GCA_024640185.1 Gemmatimonadota bacterium
GATCGAACCACGGCACCACTCCACCCACGACCCACACCGAGCGTCCCATGGCGACCCACACCCACTACCTCTGGTTCAACACCAGCAATCGCCAGGAGCTGATCGACATCACCGATGAGGTCGAGCGCCAGCTCGCCGCATCAGGCATCCGCGAGGGGTATGTCCTCGTCTCGGCGATGCACATCAGTGCCTCCGTCTTCGTCAACGACCACGAATCGGGACTCTGGGATGACATCCTCCGCTGGTTGGAGGAGGAGATCGCCCCCTGGGACCCCAAGCGCTACCGGCACAACCTCACCGGCGAGGACAACGCGGCGGCTCACCTCCGCTCGCTGACCATCGGGCACGAGGTCATCGTCCCCGTCACCGACGGGGAGCTCGACCTGGGACCCTGGCAGCGGGTCTTCTACGGGGAGTGGGACGGACAGCGCCGCAAGCGGGTCATCATCAAGATCCTGGGCGAGCGCTGAGCGCTCGCCGACCGCGCTACATGAGGCGGTAGCGCGGTCCGCTGCCACCTTCGCGCGGTGCCCAACGCGGCCCGATCACATCGGTGGCCTTGCAGTCGATGCAGTTCGGTGGGTTGACCCGCAACGCGTCGCCGTCGAGCTCATAGACACCCGCCGGACAGATGCGGGCATAGAACTCGGCCACCTCGCGGGGGATATCCTCGCCGACGGTCAGGTGCGACGGCCCGTCGTCGCGAGTCTGGTTCCCCGACTTGAACACCGCGTCGACCTTGCTGAAGGTCTTCTCGTTGTCGGGAGTGAACGGCACCGGGGTCGATGGCCGACGGGGCGACTCGGCATCCTGCCCCATCGCGATCCGACCGCCGGGGAACGCCCCGCGGGTGAGGGTCATCAGGCCCGCCTTGAGCCCCCCCACAACAAACCCGTCCTTGAAGGCCAGGCGCATGTTTCGGGTCCGATACAGGTCATCGTGGATCCGTGAGGCCCGCACCGCCGCGTCGTAGCTCATCAGGGCGGCCGTGTCGGCGGGGCCATCACCCGCCAGGGCGGCTGCCAAGGTCGTGGCCGCCAGCATCCCCGACTCCATCGCGTAGTGAATCCCCTTGAGCGAGGGGACATCAACGAAGCCGGCGGTGTCGCCGACCATCATCAGCCCGTCGCCCACCAGTCGCTCCGGAATGGCGTGGTAGCCCCCCTCAGGGATCGTCTTGGCGCCCCATTCAAGCATGCTGCCGCCGGCGAGGATCTCCGCGAAGAGGGGATGCAGCTTCATCCGCTGCAGCGCCTCGTGGACGTCCAGGGAGGCATCGTGCGAATCGAGGCCCGCCACTAGGCCGATTGAGACCTGTTCCGGCCCCATCGGATAGCACCATGAGCCGCCAAAGGTGTCGCGCGGCAGCGGCCAGCCGAGGGTATGGATCACGCGATCGAGTGGCTTGGCGACGTGCCAGACCTCCTTGACGCCGAGGGCGAAGATCTGTGGATTGGCGCTGCTGACGCCGCGCCAGTCACGCCAGGCCTGGGCCAACGGTCCCCGGGTGCCCTCGGCCAGCACCACCACTCGGGCCGTGAGCTCGGTCGGCGGTTCGTAGTTCGGCCCCGGTGAGCCATCGCGTCCGAGTCCGGTCGCGGTGGTCCGGACCCCGACGACCCGCTCACCATCGACGAGCAGCGATTCGGCCGGGAACCCGGGGAAGATGTTCACCCCGAGGGCCTCCGCCTGCTCACCCATCCAGCGCACCACCTCCGAGAGGGAGGCGACCATGTTGCCATGATTGTGCATCGTCGGGGGGGTCGGGATCTTGGTCGCCCGCGACTCGGTGAGGAGGTAGACCGCCTCGGCATCGACACGCTGCCGGAAGGGCAGCTCGCCCGGAGCCACGTCGGGGAAGAGCTCGTGCATCACGACCGGGTTGATCACCGCACCGGAAAGCGAGTGCTCGCCGAGCGACGCGGCCTTCTCCAGGACCCCGATCTCAAGCTCCGGGTTCGACTTGGCCAAGGCGATGGCACAGGCGAGGCCGGCCGGTCCAGCGCCCACAATGAGCACATCGAGCGGCACGGCCTCCTCGCCTGGCGCCTCGGCGCGGATCAGGGAGTCGGGAAGTGCGGGCTGGTGGCGGATTGGAAGGACGACACCCACGGTCAATCTCCGGACGTATTGAGGGAACCAACGGCCCAATAATACTCGATCGACGGGTGGGGCTGAACGCTGTGGGGGGATCGGCTCAGGCCATCAATCGCCGCTCTCGCTGGCCCCGGAGGGGGAGGTGGCCCTATGGTGCATGCTCTCGGCACGCTCAGCACTCGGCTCTCACCCTGGTAACCCTGCCCATGCTCAAGGAATTCGTCGGCGGCTCGATCGTCATCCTGATCGCGATCGCCACCCTCGCCCAGTTCTGGCCATCCATCGGATGGGTGCTCTGGCTGGTGGTGCCGGCCATCCTGATCGGGATCTACGACGTCTTCCAGACGCGACATGCGATCCGTCGGAACTTCCCCTTCGTCGGCCACCTCCGGTACCTGCTTGAGTCGATCGGCCCGGAGATCAACCAGTATTTCGTCGAGGGAGCCACCGACGGGAACCCGATCGATCGCAACCAGCGGACCTACATCTACTCGCGGGCGAAGCGCCAGGTACAGACCCATCCGTTCGGGACCGAGCTCGACCTGCTCGAACCGGGCTACGTCTACATGCACCACTCCATCTACCCCGCCGAGAAGCTGGAGGGGTCCTCACGGGTCACGATCGGGGGACCGGACTGCCGCCAGCCGTACTCGGCCAGTGTCCTCAACATCTCGGCGATGTCGTACGGATCGCTCAGTGCCCAAGCCGTGACTGCGCTCAATCTCGGCGCCCGGGAGGGCGGCTTCTTCCACTGCACCGGCGAAGGAGGCATCTCGCCGTACCATCTCAAGGGCGGCGACCTCTGCTTTCAGATCGGGACGGGCTACTTCGGTGCCCGCACCCCGGATGGCGAGTTCTCGCCGGAGCACTTCCGCACGAACGCCACCCGGCCCGAGGTGAAGCTGATCGAGCTCAAGCTCTCCCAGGGCGCGAAGCCCGGTCATGGGGGCATCCTGCCGGCGTCAAAGAATGATGCCGAAATCGCCGCGATCCGCGGCGTGGTGCCACACACGGCCGTGGCATCTCCCGGGCGGCACTCCGCATTCGGTGACGCCGAGGGCCTGCTGCGGTTCATCGCCCAGCTGCGAGACCTCTCGGACGGCAAGCCGGTCGGCTTCAAGCTCTGTGTCGGTGACCGTCGCGAGTTCGAGGACATCTGCCGAGCGATGCAGCGGACCGGCATCATGCCCGACTTCATCACCGTCGATGGTGCCGAGGGCGGCACCGGTGCCGCACCGATCGACTTCTCGAACTACGTCGGCCTGCCACTCGAGGAAGGCCTCACCGCGGTCGTGGACATCCTGAATGGCTATGGGGTCCGGGACAAGATCCGGGTGATCGCCGCCGGAAAGATCTTCACCGCCTTCGACATGTACCGGGTGATGTGCCTCGGGGCCGACCTCTGCAACTCGGCCCGCGGGATGATGCTGGCCCTCGGCTGCATCCAGGCCCTCAAGTGCCACACCAACAGGTGCCCCACGGGAGTCGCCACCAACGACCCTACGCTCACACGCGGCCTGGTCGTCGGCCAGAAGTGGCACCGGGTCCGCAACTACCATGGTGCGATGGTCCACGACTTTCTCGAACTCGTCGCGGCCGCGGGCGTGACCGATCTCGAGCAACTCGACCGGAGCAGGATCTACAAGCGTCTCTCGGCGGAGGTCGTCGTCCCGATCGACAAGGTCTATCCGCCAGTGGTGCGTGGGAGCCTGCTCCGCTAGTCACGATGCCCTCACGCTACCCGATTCCTGCCGCGAACCACCGTGCCGAGCAACTGATCGACCGCAGTCGGTTCGTCTGCACCCTGGCGCACGCCCCGACCAGCGAGGCGGCACAGGCGGTCATTCGCGCGGTCACCGCCGAATGGCCCGATGCGACGCATCATTGCACCGCCTGGGTCGCCGGCCCGCCGGGGAGCACCGCATCGATCGGGATGAGCGACGACGGCGAACCCCACGGCACCGCCGGGCGGCCGATGCTGACCGCCCTCCTTCACGCCGAGGTTGGCGAGATCGTTGCGGTGGTGACCCGATGGTATGGTGGCGTGAAGCTCGGCACGGGCGGGCTGGCCCGAGCCTATGCGGGGACGGTGAAGCTGGCGCTCGACACCCTGCCGCGTGCCGAAAAGGTCGATTGGGCCGAGATCGACGTGCGACTTGGCTATCCCCACGTTGACGCCGTCCGGCGACTCCTCCCGGACTTCGAGGCCACGATCCTCGAGGAGGTCTTCGAGGCGGGGGTGCGCTGCCGGATTCAGGCGCCGGCGAGTCGACTCGACGCGTTGATCACCGCGCTGGCCGATGCCACCAGGGGCGAGGCGGTGGTGACGAAGGACTGAGATGAGGACTCCGATCTCTGCCGCTCTGCTCCGAGGCGGCACCAACTCGATTCACGAGGTCGGACTCGCCGCACTCAGTCTCTCCGTGCGTGGGCCAGCGACGCGCGGCGAGGAGCCGACCTCATGCTCATCGAGGGTGCTCCTCTTTGCCGAGCAGTCAGGGCGGTTGCGTTCGCGGCTGATCTCTGATCGCCGTCAGCGCAGGTCCAGCCCGATGTCCCGGCTGCGCACCGAGTGGGTCAGCATCCCGGTGCTGATGTAATCCACCCCGGTTGCGGCGTACGCAGCCAGCGTCTCCAGGGTGATCCCGCCGGTGGCCTCCACCTCGATCGTCGCCCGGAGCCCGCGGGCGGTCCGCACCCACGCCGCGACGTCGGCTGGTGCCTGGTTGTCGATCAACAGGCGGGTCGCCCCGGCAGTGACAGCCTCGGCCAGCTGCTCCGGGCTCTCGACCTCGACCTGCAGGTCAGTGACCCCGAGCGCCCGCGCCTCGGCAAGCGCCTCGGCCAGGCTCCGTCCGGATGTCGCCATCGCCTCCCAGTGATTGTCCTTCACCATCACGGCCTCGGCCAGGCCCATCCGATGCAGCCCTCCACCGCCCGCGAGCACCGCCGCCACCTCGAAGGTGCGGAGCCCCGGCGTGGTCTTCCGGGTATGCAACACGGTGCACCCGGTGTCGGCGATTCGGTCGACGCACTGCCGCGTCAGGGTCGCGATCCCCGTCGACCGCTGCAGCAGGTTGAGCAACGGGCGCTCCGCCCGGAGGATCGCCCTGAGGGCTCCGGTCACGGTGCCGAGGGTCGACCCCGCATCCACCGCCATGCCATCACGAGCCACCCAGTCGATCGGCGGCAGGTCGCAGGCCGCCACGACGGCGTCGGCATAGCCCCGGCCGGCCAGCACCAACGCTTCGCGGGCGACGATCGTCGCCGACCCCGTGGCCCCGGACTCGACGGCGACGGCAGAGGTGATGTCCCGGGCTCCGTCCTCCGCGAGGGCGAGGGCGGCAAGCCGTTCCGCATCGACGGCGATCACCATGGGATCGCGTGGGTCAATCACCGAGCGAGACCATCCGTTCGATCGCTCCCAGCGCCCGCGCCCGGATCTCGGCCGGGACATCGATCGCGTGCTGCATCTCGGTGAGGGCATCGCGAACATCGAGCAGGGAGATGGTCTTCATGTAGGCGCACTCGGCGGCTCGGTCGGCGGCGATGAACTGCTTGCCGGGCGCCTCCTGCCGCATCCGGTGGATGATCCCCGTCTCGGTCGCGATGATGAAGGTGTCGGCATCCAGTTCGCGGGCAAGGTTGATCATCCCCTCGGTCGACGCGATGTGGATCCCGTCGGGGGCAAGGTCGCCATCGGCCATCCGGTAGAGGAGCCGGGAGGCACAGCCACACTCGGGATGCACCAGGACCTCGCTGCCGGGATGGTCGGCCCGGGCCTGCTGGAGCGCATCGATGTCGATGCCGGCATGGACGTGGCACTCCCCCATCCAGACCTCGACGCGCCGCTCCGGCCGCATCCGCCTGACATGGGCCCCGAGGAACATGTCGGGCAGGAAGAGGATGCCGCGGTCCGCCTCGATGGCATCGATCACATCGAGGACGTTGCCACTGGTGCAGCAGTAGTCGAGTTCGGCCTTCACCGCCGCGGTGGTGTTGACGTAGCCCACCGCCACGTAGTCCGGGAACTGCTTGCGCCAACCACGCACTTCCTCGGGGGTGATGGTGTCGGCGAGTGAACAGCCGGCCGCCAGGTTGGGAAGCAGCACCAGCTTCTCCGGCGACAACACCTTGGCCGTCTCCGCCATGAAGTGCACGCCACAGAAGACGATCACCGCCTCCTCGACATTGGCCGCCCGACGGGAGAGCCCCAGGGAGTCACCCACGAAGTCGGCCACATCCTGGACTTCAGGTCGCTGGTAGTTGTGGGCCAGGATGATCGCACCGCGCTCACTCGCGAGCGCACGGATCTCGGCCTGGAGGCCTGCGATGGCCTCGGCATCGTAGGGATGGTCGTCGATCACCGGCAGGGACAGCCTCACTCTGAGCTCCAGGGCCTCGGTCTTGGAAAGTCCGCCCGGCGGTGTCCGCCGCGGGACTCGCGGCGCCCCCGGGCGGCTCGGGCGATCAGCGCGGCCACCCGAAGTTGATCGGCGGTGTGCCACGCTCCGGACGGGGCCCGCGCCAACAGGTCGGCCAGGGCGATCTCCGCCTCGGCCAGCCCCGGTTCGGTGCGCACCACACCCACCTCCTGGGTGAGAATTGAGCGCATTCGGGCGATCAGCGCCAGCGCCGGCGCCGAACCATCGGCGCCCGTGTCGCTGTCGGTCGGCGCCGGTGAGAGCGAAGCCGGTGCCGGAAAGCCCCCGGCGAATTCACGGGCGATCTCCCGACCGGCCCGATCCGCAAAGACCAACCCCTCGAGCAGTGAGTTGGAGGCCAGCCGGTTGGCGCCGTGGACGCCGGTGTTGGCGCACTCCCCGACCGCCCAGAGACCCGCCACCGTCGAGCGCCCCGCAAGATCGGTGCGGATGCCGCCCATGGCATAGTGCATCGCCGGGGCCACTGGGAGCAGATCACGGTCGAGGGCCAGCCCCAGCGGTTCGAGGAGGGCACTCACCCCGGGAAAGCGGTTGATCACATTGTCGACATGCCGGGCGTCAAGGAAGGCGTCCTTCCGAAAGGCCCGAATGCCCACCGCGCGTGCCACGATGTCCCTGGGCGCCAGCTCACCTCGATCATCGCTGTCGAAGACGAAACGATGGCCGGTGCCGTCGACCAGCCAGGCACCGGCACCTCGCAACGCCTCGGTCAACAGCGGTGCCGGGTTGACCCCGGCGAGGCTCAGCGCCGTCGGATGGAACTGGAGAAACTCGAGCAGCGCGAGTTCCGCACCGACCGCATGGGCCAGTGCCCAGCCATCACCGGTGGCCACTGGCGGATTGGTGGTCACCTCGAAGAGCTGACCGACGCCGCCGGTGGCCAACACCACGGCTGGTGCCTGGAACGCGAGCGCCTCACCCTCTTCATCCTGGAGGATCACTCCGACCACGCGATGCTCGTGCTTGACGATCCGGCGGACCAGGTGCCGTTCCATGATCGTGATGCGTGGATCCGCGCGAACCACACGGGAGAGGGTCTCGATCAGGGCAGCACCGGTCCGGTCGCCGGCTGCATGGATGATGCGGGGTCGCGAATGGGCCGCCTCGAGTCCGAACCGGAGCGTGCCATCGGGACTCCGGTCGAAGGAGGCGCCGAGTTCGAGCAACTCGCGAACCCGTTCGGGGCCCTCGGTGACGAGCACATCGACGGCGATCGGGTCGGCGAGGCCGTCGCTCGCGGCAATGGTGTCCGCGGCATGCAGGGCCGGAGAGTCACCGGCGCTGAGGGCGACGGCGATGCCACCCTGTGCCCAGGCGGTGTTGGAGTCCTGCAGGGTGGCCTTGGTGGCGAGCAGGACGTGGTGGCCCTCAGACGCGAGACGCCATGCGGTCCAGAGCCCGGCGATGCCGGTGCCAACAACGAGGGGGCGGTGCACGCCGGGAAAGCTAGTCGCTACCCCCGGGCCGCCTTCACTGCCGCGGTCAGCACCGGCACCACCTCGAAGAGGTCTCCCACGATCCCGTAGTCGGCCACCTTGAAGATCGGTGCGTCCTTGTCACGGTTGATCGCCACGATCGTCCGGGCGGTTCGCATCCCGGCCAGGTGCTGGATCGCCCCGCTGATCCCGATGGCGAAGTAGAGCTCCGGGGCCACCGTCTTGCCGGTCTGCCCGACCTGGGCACCATGCCCGATCCAGCCGGCATCGACCACCGCACGTGAGGCCCCGACGGCCGCATCGCCCTCGAACGCGGCGGCGAGCTCCTCGAGGAGCGCAAACTTGTCCGCCTCGCCCAGCCCGCGGCCACCGGAGACGACCACCCGAGCCTCGGTGACGTCGATGGTGGCCTGTTCGGGCGCGGCGATCCCGGTGACCGTGAGCCGACGGGTGAACGGCGGCACCGTGACCGCCACGGCCTCCGCCGTCTTCCCGGCGCTGATCGGCGGGTAGGCGGCAGGCCGCACCGCGATCACCGGGGTCCCGGTCAGTTCGAGCGTCTGGATCGCCTTGCCGGCATAGACCGGTCGCACCACCCGGATCGCCTCGCCGCTCAGCGAGACCGCCGTCACGTCCATGCCGCATGGTGCGCCGATCGCCGCGGCGATGCGCGGCGCGAGGTCCTTGCCCGTCGCCGTGGCCGCGGTCACGATCGCGCGATACCCTGCCGCGATCCCGGCCACCGTGGCCACGATCCCGTCCGGACAGTAGTGGGCGAAGTCGGCATGGGTCGCAGCGAGGAGCCGGTCGGCCCCAGCAGCGCCGAGCGCGTCGGTGCCGCTCACCGCGCCTGCCCCGAAGACGAGGGCGTCGACGGTGCCGCCCTGGGCGTCAGCCAACTGCCGGGCGGCGGCGATCAGTTCGGCGGCGCCTTTCCTCAGGGCGCCGTCACGCTGTTCGAGGACTGCGAGGATGGTCGTCATGATCAGAGCACCTTCGCTTCGGAGGTGAGCGCCTCGATGAGTGCCGCCACGGCATCCGGACCCTCACCGACGATCCGCCCCGCAGGGCGTTCCGGCGGCATCGCCAGCGACACGACCGTGGCCAGGACCGGGCCGGTGCTGACCGGCACGACCTCGAGCGGCTTCTTCTTGGCGCCCATGATGCCCTTGAGCCCGGGCAGCCGGGGGGTGTTGAGCCCCTTGTCGCAGCTCAGCACGGCCGGCAACGCACACTCAGCCGCCTCGGTGCCGCCCTCGACCTCGCGCATGACCTTCGCGGTGCCATCGGCGATCTCCAGTGAGGTGATCGACGTGGCACAGGGGAGGCCGAGCAGTTCGCCGAGCATCGGACCGGTCTGCTGGTTGTAGTCATCGACCGCCAGCTTGCCACAGAGGATCAGGTCATAGCCACCATCCCGCAGGTGCTCGGCGAGCACCCGAGCGTTGGCCAGGCCATCGGCAGCCGGCTCACCCTGCAGGTGGACGGCCCGGTGGACCCCCATCGCCAGCGCGGTGCGCAACGTCTCCTGCACCACATCGGGGCCGAAGGCGACCGCCACGGCCTCACCGCCATCGGCGGTCAGGGTGATCGCCGCCTCGATGGCGTATTCGTCGTAGGGATTGGCAACGAACTTGATCCCCGTCGGATCGATGGTGGTGCCCGAACTGCCGACCACGATCTTCGCGGTGGTGTCGGGGACACGTCGGATGAGTACGGCGATCTTCATGGCTGAAACTCCATCGGTATCAGTACGCCGGGATCCCGGTGATCTCGTGCCCCAGGATCAGCGAGTGCATGTCGTGGGTCCCCTCGTAGGTGTAGACGCTCTCGAGGTTCGCCATGTGCCGCATCGAGTGGTACTCGATGAGGATGCCGTTGGCACCGAGGAGGCGCCGCGCCTCGCGGGCGATCTCGCATGCCATGTTCACGTTGTTCCGCTTGGCCAGCGAGACCTGCGACGGGGTCATCGTGCCGCGGTCCTTCAGCCGGCCGAGCTGGAGCACCAGGAACTGCGCCTTGGTGATCTCGGTCAGCATCTCGGCCAGTCGGGTCTGCTGCAGCTGGGTGCCGGCGATCGGCTTGTCGAACATCACCCGGTTCATCGCGTAGCGCCGGGCCTCGTCATAGCACGCCATCCCTGCCCCCACGCCGCCCCAGGCGATCCCGTAGCGGGCCTGCGTGAGGCACATCAACGGGGACTTCATCCCCCCCGAGTTGGGGAGCAGCGCGTCCTTCGGCACGTGGACGTCCTGCATGTGGAGCTCGCTGGTGTCCGAGGCACGCAGCGAGAGCTTCCCCTTCTGGTCCTTGGCCGTGAAGCCGGGGGTGTTGGTCGGCACGATGAAGCCGCGGACGCTCTTGCTGTCGTTGATGTCGCCGGTCTTGGCCCAGACGATCGCCATGGTGGCCTGCGAACCGTTGGTGATCCACATCTTGGTGCCGTTGAGCACCCAGCCATCAGCCGTCTCACGCGCCGTGGTGATCATCCCCCCGGGGTTCGACCCGAAGTCGGGTTCGGTCAGGCCGAAGCAGCCGATCTCCTCGCCGGTCGCGAGCTTGGGCAGCCACTCCTTCTTCTGCGCCTCGCTCCCGAAGGCAAAGATCGGGTACATCACGAGGGCGCCCTGGACCGAGGCGAAGGAGCGGATGCCGCTGTCGCCCCGCTCGAGCTCCTGCATGATCAGGCCATAGGCGACGTTGTTGAGCCCGGCACAGCCGTATTCCTCGG
>JAHEFN010000310.1 GCA_024640185.1 Gemmatimonadota bacterium
CGGGGGCTTGGGGGGCCAGAGCGAACCGTCGCGCCAGACCACGGTGATCGCCGGGCGACCGTTGCGTGCCGGGAACTGGTACTCGATCCGTGACTGCTTGGGGGCGGTTTCCTCGAAGAGCTGGCTGCTCTCCGGGGTGATGCGAGTGGGATGGCGGAGGTCGAACGCCCAGAAGGCGGCATCCATCGCATGGCAGGCGATGTCGCCGAGCGCACCGGTGCCGTAATCCCACCAGCCACGCCAGCGGAACGGAGCGTAGGCGGGGTTGTAGGGGCGCTCGGGGGCCGGACCCTGCCAGAGGTTCCAGTCGAAGGTCGGCAGCGGGTTGTGGGCTTCGGTCGGCCGATCGAGCCCCTGGGGCCAGATCGGCCGGTTGCTCCAGTAGTGGATCTCCCGGATCTCGCCGATGGCACCCGCCTCGTACCACTCCCGGATGATCCGGGTCCCCTCACCGGCGTGTCCCTGGTTGCCCATCTGGGTCGGCACCCCGGCCCGCCGTGCCGCCTCCATCACGGTGCGCACCTCGCCGAGGGTCCGCGTCAGGGGCTTCTGGCAGAACACCGCCTTGCCGGCCCGCAGGGCCATCAGGGTGGCCGCCGTATGGGAGTGGTCGGGTGTCGACACGCTGACGGCGTCGATCTCATCGCCCATCTCCGCGAACATCTGCCGGTAATCCTTGTAGCGCTTGGCGTCGGGGAACCGGCCGAATGAACGCCGGCCGCTCCGCCAGTCCACGTCACAGAGGGCGGCCACGGAGGCACCGGCCTTGGCGATCCCCTGGACGTCGCTGTCACCCTTGCCGCCGATGCCGATCGCCGCATAGCGCACCATGTCGCTCGGCGCGGTGAATCCGCGCCCCAGCACATGGCGCGGGACAATGTGGAATGCCGCGCCGACGGCCGCGGTGGACTTCAGGAAGTTGCGGCGGGAGGACATGGGGTCTCCTGGTACAGAGAGGCGGAAAGGGTGGCCGGGCGGTGGTGCCGAGGTGGTGCTAGGTCGGCACCGCCGTCGGCTTTGGCCGGAACAGCACCGCGAAGATCACGAAGATGGCCAGCGCACCGATGGCGGGAATCCGCCAGATGGCGGTCCAGTCATGGCTGCCATCGGGGAGCAGGTAGGCATCGACGATCGTCCCGCTGACCCACGAGCCGACGAAGGTGCCGATGCCGAGCGTCACCAGGGCGATGAAGCCCTGGGCGGCAGCACGGATCTTCGGCCCGGCCTGTTGGTCGACGTAGATCTGGCCGCTCACGAAGAAGAAATCGTAGCAGATGCCGTGCAACAACAGGCCGGCGTAGATCATCCAGACCCCGGCGTCGGCGTCGCCGGCCCCGAAGGCGAAGTACCGGATGGCCCAGGCGAGCATGGCCACCAGCAGGATGGTCTTGATGCCGAACTTCCGCAGCAGCACGCCGATGAAGAGCATGAACACGACCTCGCTCATCTGCCCCATCGTCATCTTGGCGGCGGCATTCGCCACCCCGATCTCGTTCAGGAACGGATTGGCAAAGGCGTAGTAGAACTGCAGCGGGATGCAGAGCAGGAACGAGCCGACGATGAACACGGCGAACGAGGGGTTCTTGAGCAGCGCCAGCGCGTCGAGCCCCATCGCGTCGCGCGCGGAAAACGCCTGTCCCTTGGCCGGTGGCGGGGTGTGGGGCAGCGTGAAGGCGTAGAGCCCCATCACCAGTGATGCCCCGGCCGCGAGCTGCAACGGCAGGGCGCTGGCCTCGTTGATGAAGCCGCCGATCACCAGGCCGATCGCGATCCAGCCCAGGGTGCCGAGGACGCGCACCGAGCCGAACTGGCCGGTGGGATCCTCGAGGTTGCTCATCGAGATGCTGTTGGTGAGGGCGAGTGTCGGCATGTAGCAGAGCGCGTACGCGATCATCGCCGGGTACATCATCTCAAACGTGGTGAGGGTCGAGACATACCAGAGGATGCCGGCGCCGAGGAGGTGGAGGACGCCCAAGATCCGTTCGGTCGGGAAGAAGCGATCGGCGATCATGCCGACGAAGAAGGGCGAGACGATCGCCGCGATCGCCGTCGTGCCGTACATCAGGCCGATCTGGGATCCCTCGAAGCCCAGCGTCTGTCCCAGGTAGGTGCCGAGGGTGACGGCCCAGCTTCCCCAGATCAGGTACTGGAGAAACATCATCCCCTGCAGGCGGATGCGGGCGCTCATCGACGACGCGCCTTGATGGCGATGTTGCGGTACCAGACCGAGTCACCGTGCGACTGCAGCCCGATATACCCGCGGCGCGTCTTCCCGAAGGTCGGCCACTGGTTGAACTTGCTCGCGGCGATCTTGGCCTTCATCTCATCGCTGTCGAAGTCCACGTCGACCACCTTCACCCCGTTGAGCCACTGCTGCACCTTGCCGCGGTTGGTGACGATCAACACCCGGTTCCACTCCCCGGCGGGCTTGGCGACCTCCAACGGTGCGGGCGCGAGGTCGTAGAGTGCCCCCGCCGCGTGCAGCGGGTCGACTCCCGCCGTCCCGGCGTTGTCGAGGACCTGCATCTCGGGGGCGTTGTGGTAGATCGACTCCGACGCCTCGTGGGCCCACCAGAAGATGCCGCTGTTGCTGCCGGGGACGACCCGCCATTCCAGGGAGAGTTCGAACGAGTCGAACTGCCGGTCGGTCACGAGGTCCTCGCCGTGGCCGTCGCTGACGAGCATGCCATCGACGGCTTCCCAGCCGGCGACCACTCCCGGCTTGGCATACAGGTGCCAGCCACCGGTCGTGCGGCCATCGAAGAGCAGTTGCCACCCGTCGGCCATCTCTCGGGCGGTGAGCGTGTTGGGGGCCAACGGGGCGGGTTGAACGGCCGGGGGAGACGCGGCGCAGCCCAGGGCAAGCGCGACGAGAACAACGGCGGGGACGCGGGATGGAACGCGTCGAAGCATCACGACTCCTCGGCGGATTGGAAGTGTGAATGGGATCGACGAAGGGTAGGCGGGCTGGCGGAATCGCGGAAGGGGCCGCTCACCCGAGCCGGCCCCCGGGCGGAGCGCCCCTTACCCGGGTGTGGCTGCGGCTATCTCACGTTCCACCAG
>JAHEFN010000311.1 GCA_024640185.1 Gemmatimonadota bacterium
CTTCGACGTCGCGGAGCTCGGGGGCATCTGCAGCAAAGGCCTGAGCCTCGAGCCACGGCACGGCAATCCACCGGCTCGCATCTGCGAGACCGCCGCGGGCATGCTCAACGCCATCGGGCTCGCCAACGTCGGCGTGGAGGCCTTCTGCACCGAGAAGCTCCCGAAGCTGCGCGAGCGCGGCGTCACGGTGATCCCCAACATCTTCGCCACCAGCATCGACGACTTCGCCCAGCTCGCGACTCGGCTCGATCGGGAGGCTGGCATCGCCGCGTTGGAGCTGAACGTGAGCTGTCCCAACGTAGCTCACGGGGGCATCGAGTTCGGGCGAGACCCCAAGGCCTGCGGAGAGGTCACCGCGGCGGTGAGGGCGGCCACTTCTCTCCCCATCTGGGTGAAGATGTCCCCGGAGGCGGGCGACATCAAAGCCATCGGCCGCGCCTGCCAAGAGGCTGGGGCCAACGCGCTGACCGCCATCAACACCATCCGTGGCCTGGCCATCGACATCGACAGCTGGAAGGGCAAGATCGCCAACCGCACCGGCGGCCTGAGCGGCCCCGCCCTCAAACCCATCGCCCTCCGCATCGTCTGGGAGCTCTCCCAAGCAGTGGACATCCCCGTCATCGGCATCGGCGGAGTCACCACCTGGCGCGACGCCGTCGAGTACCTGCTCGCTGGCGCCACCGCCGTACAAGTGGGCACCGCCAGCTTCGCCGACCCTCTCGCCGCCAAGAAGGTCCTCGACGGCCTCGCCGCCTATTGCGCGGAGCGAGAGCTGACCCCCACCGACCTCGTCGGGGCCATGCGCTGAGCGTGTGATACGCTGCACGCGTGAACCCTCCGTTCCCGCGCTGGTTGGCCGCGTCGGTGGCCATCGGCCTCGGCTTCGCCACGCTCGGGGCGTGTGAGCGCGAGCCCCCCAGAGGCCTCGCCCCTCCGCGCTTGCCGCCGACCGGGCAAGGCGGCACCGGCTTCGGCGGCTCCGGCGGCGGCGATGGCGAGTGCACCGTACCTCCGGGCGCTTGCGGCCACGAGGTGAGCAAAGTGGTGCTCAACGCGCCCAACATCTACTTCGTCTTCGATCGCTCCGGCAGCATGGCGGACACCGCCACCGAGGGGGGGGTCATCAGCCGCTACTCCGCGGTGCGCACCGCAGCCATCGACATGGTGTCGTCGCTGGGAGCGCTCATCAACGTCGGTGCGGCCAGGTTCCCGGGTCAAGGCCAACCCTGTGCCGCGGGCGGCGAGGTGATGGCGATCACCCCCGGCGACCCCAAGTCGAGTGACGGGTCTCCCGGCCCCGCGACGAACCAGTTCGTGAACGCCACGAGCTCGACTCCCGACGGCGGCACCCCCATCTCCTCCACCCTCGAGGCGCTGCTCCCCAACCTCCAAGCGGCGGAGGGCGAGACCATCGTGATGCTGCTCACCGACGGCGGCCCCAACTGCAACGCCGACATCACCTGCGAAGCCGACGAGTGCCAGCCGATCGTCGAGGGCACCTGCCCCTCCGGCGAGGACTGTTGCAGCACCTCTTTCCCCGGAGGCGGCCCGGAGCTCTGCATCGACCGGAGCGCTACCGTCGACGCGGTGCAAGCGATCGCCGACCTGGGAATCGACGTCTACGTGATCGGCATCCCTGGCAGCGAGTTCTACGAGGACGTGCTCAACCAAATGGCGGTCGCGGGAGGCACGGCCCGGACGGGTGAGACGCAGTATCACCAGGTCACCGACTTCGCAGCCATCGGCGATCTCTTCGCCGGCATCGCCGGCGACGCCATCAGCTGCGAGCTCCCCCTCGGCGAGCGGCCCTCGGAGACGGACGTGGCCCTCACCAACGTCTACCTGGACTGCGAGCTCCTCCCCTTCGATCCCGTCAACGGCTGGGGCTGGCTCGAAGGTGCCACGGTGTGGCTGCACGGAGACGCCTGCGACAAGCTCAAACAGGGTCAGGTCTCCGAGGTGCACATCGCCGTCGGCTGCCCGACCGAGATGCCAAAATAGTCACGAGCGCTCCGCGCCCCCACGGGGGGCTCGTTTCGTGTACCGTTTTGTTCGTGGGGCACACTTGGTTTCTTTCGTGCGTCGTCCTCGTCGGCGGCGCGGTCCTGATGGCTTGCGGCGCGGGTGGTGACACCAATGGCTTCGGCGACGGCTCCGGCGCCGAGGCGAGCACCAGCGGCAGCGGCGGCATGGGCGGCACCAACTTCACCACGGTGGGGTCCGGCGGCTCTTGCGCCAACACCTGCTCCACCGATCTGAAGGACATCGTCGACTGCAACGGCGTGTTGATCGAGACCTGCGGCGTCGATCAGGCGTGCCTCGGCGGCACCTGCACGAGCGACCCCTGCGGCGCGGCGGAGGCCCAGCAGGCCACCTTCGGCTGTGATTATTGGGCCCTCAAACCGGACATGATCGCAGCCGGTTTCGGCGCTTGCTTCGCGGTCTACATCGCCAACACTTGGGACGCCCCCGTGCACATCGATCTGTACCGTGGCGGCGCCCAGATCCCCCACGCCGCCTTCGTGCAGATCCCCCAAGGCCAGGGACAGGGCCTCACCTACACCGCTTACGACCCCACCGCCGGCTTGCCGGAGGGCGAGGTCGCCATCGTCTTCGTCTCCAACGGCACCACCTCCATCGCCCAGTGCCCCGTACCTCCGGCGGACGCGACGGATCCCTGGACCTACGGCACCGGCAAGGGACAGGCGTTCAACATCCGCACCGATCGCCCCGTCGTCGCCTACAGC
Source organism: Gemmatimonadota bacterium (assembly GCA_024640185.1). GTDB lineage: Bacteria > Gemmatimonadota > Gemmatimonadetes > Gemmatimonadales > GWC2-71-9 > Palsa-1233. The sequence goes on from JAHEFN010000311.1 coordinate 2,748, forward strand.
ATCCTGCCCTTCGGTGGCGGCAGCGCGGCCGCCACCTCCGCGTCCCTGCTCCTCCCCACCAACGTGTGGAGCGAGAACTACATCGGCGTGAACGCCTATGCGAAGAGCGCCTTCGTCGCGCAGGCGCAGCCCTCTCTCAACGTGCTCGCCAAGGAGAACGACACCGCGGTCACCATCCTCCCCAAGGTCGCCATCGTCGGTGGCGGCGGCCTCGCCGCCTCCGCCGCCAACACCCCAGTGACCTACAACCTGAACGCGGGCGAGTACCTGCAGCTGACCCAGGACGCGGAGCTCAC
>JAHEFN010000312.1 GCA_024640185.1 Gemmatimonadota bacterium
GCCACCGCGGTGAGCAACGCACCCGGTCGTGGCAGCGCCGCCGACCTCCTGAATCGCCCCCTGCCGCCTGATGACCGTGACTGAGCCCCTCCGCCTCTGCCTCGGCCTCCATCTCCACCAGCCGGTGGGGAACTTCGACCACGTCTTCCGTGACCACCTCGATGCGGTCTATGCCCCGTTGTTGGGCGGCCTCCGCGACGGCACGATCGGCCCCGTGGCGATGCACCTCTCGGGGCCACTGCTCGACTGGCTCGAGGACAACGCCCCGACCTGGGTCGATCGGGTGGCCGGCGAGGTCGACGCAGGCCACATCGAACTCCTTGCCGCGGGCCACGACGAGCCGATCCTCGTGGCGCTTTCGCCCGAGGACCGGATCGAGCAGATCGTCCGTCACCGTGAGCGCCTGCATCGACGCTTCGGTGTGGAGGTCGATGGTCTCTGGCTCACCGAGCGGGTCTGGGAGCCCGACTTGCCACGCGCCCTCGCCCATGCCGGCGTCCGGTTCGTCGTCGTCGATGACCGGCATCTCCGGCTTACCGGCTTGCCCCAGGAGGCGATCCACCGGACCTGGGTCACCGAACATGACGGCGACCGGGTGGCGGTCTTCGCGATCGACGAGCGGTTGCGCTACCTGGTGCCCTTCCGACCGGTCGAGGAATTCGGCGACTACCTCCGTGGCCTTCAGGCCGATGGCCATCGTCTCGCCGTCCTCGCCGACGACGGCGAGAAGTTCGGCGGCTGGCCGGGCACCGCGAAGTGGGTCTGGCAGGACGGCTGGTTCGCCCGCTTTGCCGATCGGCTCGCGCGGCTCGCCGAGGAGGGCACCATTGTGCTCTCGCGCTTCGGTGATGCCCTCGAAGCCCTCCCGCCGGATGGGCCGATCTACCTCCCCTCGGCCTCCTACCGGGAGATGGAGCGGTGGGCGCTCCCCGCCGGTCGTGCCCGGGCACTCGAGCAGCTGGAGGAACGAGACGACGTCGATCCGACGATGCTGCGGGGTGGTCACTGGCGCCACTTCCTGGCCAAGTACCCCGAGGTCAATCGGCTCCACAAGACGATGGCCTGGCTCTCCCGACGATGCCGCGTCAGTGGAGAAGATCCAGTGACCCGCCGGCACATCGGTCGGGCCCAGTGCAATGACGCCTATTGGCACGGGGTCTTCGGAGGCAGCTACCTCCCCTTCCTGCGGTCCGCGCTCTGGCAGGAGCTCGCCACCGCGGCCCGACGGCTGCCTCACCAGCAGCCGATCGCGTCATGGTCGTTGGACCTCGACCTCGATGGCCACGATGACATCGTGGTGCAGAGCGCGGCGGCCCTCACTGTGCTGTCACCCAGCCGCGGGATGTCGGTGATCGTCCACCTCGACCTCATGAGTGGCATCAACCACTGCGACGTGATGAGCCGACACGAGGAAGCGTATCACCCCGTCGAGGGAGAAGGAGGCACCGGAGAGGACGACGGGGCGAGCGCGGCGGACGGGGAGGAGGGGATGCCATCGATTCACGACCTGGAGACGAGGCTGACCTCCCGGCCGGCCATCGACCATGAGGCGCGCGGCCTCCTCGTCGATCGTTTCCTTGGCGACGACGTGACACGGGAGGAGTTCCTGCTCGGCTCGGTGGTGCCAGCGCTATCGCTCGCGGCCGTGCCCTTTGAGGCCACCACCGAGGTAACGCCGGAAGACGTCATCATTCGCGCAACTGCCGCAGGGATCACCAAGACGGTGACCGTCGGTGCTGACGGTTCGCTCGTTGCCGAGTGGCGTTGGGATCCCACCGCAGCCACCGGCGCCTGGTTCAGCAGCGAGTGCAGCTCGCCCGGCGTGGCGGTCATCGAGGCCGAGGGCGCTGAGTGCTGGGCGTATCCGATCGAGACGGTGTCGAAGAGCGAGAAGGGCTTCGATGACACCCATCAAGGCACCGCCACCGTGCTGCGGTGGCCGGTCCATGCCGGCCACGCGCGCGTCAGGATCTGCTGGAACGGCTGAGCGTCATCCGATCTCGCCCCGGAGCCGGGCGATCCGCTGACGGATCTCCCTGACGCGCGGCTGGAACCGGGGGTCGGCGTCCTTCCAGAGGTCGACAAACTCGGCGTAGGCCTCGATCGCTCCTGCGCGGTCGCCGGCGGCCTCGCGGAGTTCCCCACTGCGGAGCAGGATGCGGGGACGCCAGCTGCCGTCGAGGCCGGTGGATCCGTCCGGTGATCGGGTCGAGCGGAAGAGGTCGTACGCTGCCAGCGCAGAGTCGGCCCGCCCGAGCCGGTCATAGGCGATTCCCTTGACGGCCGCGAGCTCCCGCTCCCCGGCGGCGAAGCGCCGGTAAGATTCATCGATCTGGGTCACCACCTCTCCCCACCGCTCCTCGCTCATGGCGACCGCGGCCCGGAACCGCGCGCGGTCGCCATCCGGAGAGAGCGAATTCCCGGCCTGGTCTCGCTCCCAGCCGGCCAGCGCCTCCCGGACGAGCGCAGGATCGCGGAGGACCGCCCCCAAGTAGGCGAGATGGTCCCACGGCCGTTCCGACGGGGGCAAGGCGTCGACCGGGTATGCCGAGAGCACCATCCCGAGCTGTGACCGGGCCGACGCGGGGTCACCGTGGTCGGCCTCGGCCGTGACCGAATCGAGTCCGGCGTAGAGCCGGAGCGACGGCCGGTCATCGAGTGAGAGCCGGTCACGAAGCCGCCGGCCGATCCATGCCAGGCTCTCCTCGACCCGTCCCTGGAGCTGGAGCGATGGGATCAACCGTCGTGCCGCCGAAGCTCTCCCGATGGTGAGGGCGGCCCCCCTCGCGGTCGCGTCCAAGATCGAGTCGGCGGTGGCGAGGTCTCCCCGGCTCCAGGCGATCAGCCAGTCGGCGTACGGCAGTGCCGAGTTTCCCGGCAGCCGCTCGACGAAGAGGGCACGAGTCGAGTCCATTGCGGCGAGGTGGCCGTTGCGGAGCTGGACCTCCATCAGGTTGGTGAAGCCCACTGTGAAGGCACGCGGCAGGGTCACCACCCGCCGATAGCGCGCCTCGGCCTCGTCATAGCGGTGGAGCTCCTCG
>JAHEFN010000053.1 GCA_024640185.1 Gemmatimonadota bacterium
ACCCGACGCTCACCACCACGATTGACCGGGATGTCGAACTGGCGATCGCCCGCTCCACTGCGGCCACGAACCAATGCTTCATGGTGGACATCAACGGGGTCGGCGACATCGGCAACGGCCGGTCGGTGGTCGTTGGTCCGGCCGGTGATGTGCTCTACCAGGCCGGCACCTCCGAGGAACTGATTCCGATCGAGATCGATCTCGCTCGGGTGCGGCGCAGTCGCGAGGTCGGACTCCGAGGGCTCGGCCAGCCGCTGAAGAGTTTCCGGGACAGCCAGGTTCGCTATCCGGTCTATGCCGGGGAGAGTCGGACGTACCTCGAGACCCTCGGGCCGCTGGCCCGTCCCGAGCGTGGGACCCGCGCCGGCATCCGTGGGCTCACGGCCGAGATCGCCAAGTCGCTGCATGTCACACCGGAGGAAGGTCCGGAAACATCGTGACCGCCAAGGGAGGAACCATGGGTGTCGCGTCTCTCGCTGATCGAGCCGCGCACGACGAACCGCTGTACAACGTCTGGCAGACACGCAACGACAACTGGAACCGACTCCGCGACATCGCGAGGCGGCTGCAGCGCGGAGTGGAGAGCCCAGCCGAGGCCACCCGACTCGCGGCGCAGTGCGGAGAGGCACTCGATGCCCTGGCACCGCTCGAGAAGTACTTCGCCTTTCCGGGATGGCGGGCCTTCGAAAGGCTCAAGGCGTTCCACGAGGAGCAGAACTGGGCTGTGCTCGCCCGTCAGACGATCCGTCTGATCCGGTTCATCACCACCGGTGGCTTCCGGCGCCTCGACCTGCTCGACCTCAAGCTCCGAGGCTACGCCGACCTCCTCGATCTCGACGAGTTCAGTGAGGCGGTCTATCGGAAGCTCGGTGAGGAGAAGCGGCCGTATTTCGTCACCCTCGTGGTCGATGACCTGAACACGGCACAGGAGGTCGAGCTCCAGGGCCAATTCCGGCGGCATCGCCGAATGGATGACGAGTTCATCTACGAAACGATCGTGGTCCGGAGCTTCGACGAGGCCGTGATGGCGGTGCTCGTCAATCCGGCGATCCAGACGGTGATGGCCCGCTATTCCTTCCCATTCGCCGATGCCTCGGCGGCGAGGGCGGTGTCGGGTCTCTACACCCTGTTCGGGTTCGACCGTGAGGTGCTCGCGGCCATGATGCCCGGCGACCGGACCCTTGCCCTCGGGCGGGTGCTGCGGGCGCTCCGGCCCGAACTCGACCTCTTCATGATCTCCGATGCCCCGGTCGAGGATGTGGCCGGAGCCAAGAGCCGGCAGTTCCGCCGGGTCTTCTACCATGCAGAGGACTACCAGGATCTGCACCTCAGCATCCTCAAGGGGGTGCACGAGCGCCATGAGACGCCGTTCTTCTCGGCCCTTCGCAAGTACAGCCTCAAGCCCACCGGGGTGTTCCACGCGCTGCCGATCTCGCGCGGCAAGTCGATCGCTCGCTCGGTCTGGATGCGGGACTTCGCCGACTTCTATGGCCCTCGCGTCCTCCAGGCCGAGACCTCGGCAACAACCGGTGGCCTCGACTCCCTGTTGGCGCCCGTTGGACCGATCAAGCAGGCCCAGACCGCCGCTGCACGAGCCTTCGGGGCGAGGCGGACCTACTTCGTCACCAACGGCACGTCGACGGCCAACAAGATCGTGATGCAAGCGCTGATGCAGCCGGGCGACATCATCCTGCTTTCGCACGACTGCCACAAGTCGCACCCGTATGCGGTGATCCTGGCCGGGGCTCTCCCTGTCTATCTCGGCGCCTACCCCCTGTCGCAGTACTCGATGTACGGGGCGGTCCCCATCCGGGAGATCAAGCGTCAGTTGCTCGGCCTGAAGGCCGCTGGCAAGCTGCACCGCGTCAAGCTCCTCCTGCTGACGAACATCACCTTCGATGGGCTCACCTATGACCCGATGCGGGTGATGGAAGAGGTCCTCGCCATCAAGCCGGATATGGTCTTCCTCTGGGACGAGGCATGGTTCGCCTACGGTCGTTTCGCTCCGGCGCTCAGGCTCAGGACCGCGATGGACTCGGCGCGACGACTCCAGCAGCGGCTGGCCTCACCTGAGTACCGTGCCGAGTATGAGGCATGGCGGAAGGGGTTCGACGAAGCTGAGGATGCCGACGCGGCGGCGTTGGAACAGCGGCTGATGCCGGATCCCGAGGCGGCACGGGTCAGGGTCTATGCGACCCAGTCGACCCACAAGACCCTGACTTCATTGCGGCAGGGTTCGATGATCCACATCGCTGACCAGGAATTCGAGCACAAGGTCCGCACCGCGTTCGACGAGGCATACCTCACCCACACCTCCACGTCGCCGAACTACCAGATCCTCGCCTCGCTGGACGCCGGTCGGCGCCAGGTCGAGCTCGAGGGATACGAAATGGTGCGTCGGAGTATCCAGCTGGCAATGACCTTGCGGGAGCGCATCCGGTCCGACGCATCACTCTCGAGGTACTTCCGGGTCCTCGGTCCCGGGGAGATGGTGCCGAAGGAGTTCCGGCCCTCGGGCCTCGAGGCCTACTACGACGCGGAACGCGGTTGGCGGAGCCTCGAACCGGCCTGGGGCCAGGATGAGGTGGTACTCGACCCGACCCGGGTAACCCTCGATGTCGGGCGGACCGGCCTGGACGGCGACCAGTTCAAACAGCTGCTGATGAACAGCTACGACATCCAGATCAACAAGACCTCCCGGAACACCGTGCTGTTCATGCTGCACATCGGGATGTCCCGGGGGGCCGTGGCCCAGCTTGTCATGGTATTGACCAAGATCGCGGAGCGGATCGATGATCGGCTCAACCATGCGAGTTCAGCGGAGCTGCAGCTTCACGAGGCGCGGGTCCGGGCGCTGGTCGAGGAGCTTCCGCCGCTCCCCGACTTCAGCCGGTTCCATGATGCCTTCGTGGAGGACCCCGAGAGCGGTACGCCCGAGGGCGACATGCGGGCGGCCTTCTACCTGGCGTACGACGACGACGCCTGTGGCTTTGTACCCCTCGACCAGAACCTCTCAGATGCCGTGGCCCAAGGTCAGGTCGTGGTCTCCGCACGCTTCGTGACCCCGTACCCGCCGGGATTCCCGGTCTTGGTGCCGGGTCAGGTCGTCACGGCGGAGATCCTCGACTACCTCCTCGCGCTCGACGTGAAGGAGATCCATGGCTACGAGCCGGATTACGGCCTCCGCATCTTCACCGACGCAGCGCTGGAGGCCCAGCTGGCCGCGAGGCAGGCCGGCGCCGCAACCCTGAAGGACAAGCACTGATGAGCAAGAAGAAGGCGACAGGAGCAAGGGCGACCGCGCGTGCCGAGGATGGCACCAAGGTGAGAAAGCCGAAGAAGACCAAGACGGCGAAGCAGGAGAAGAAGGCCAAGAAGGCCAAGAAGGCGAAGCAGGAAAAGAAGGCGAAGAAACTGAAGAAGGCCAAGAGACAACGGAAGGCGGACCAGGTGAAGGGGGAGCAGATGGCATCAAGCGAGAAGAAGAAGACGAAGCCGAGAAAGACCACCGGTGGTCGGGGAGCCGCGGGGGCCAAGGTTGGGAAAGCCCATCCGACACTGGTCGGGATCTCGGACATCCGCCGCTACTTCCACCGCAATGAGGAGCCGATCTACTTCATCAGCGCGACGCCGTTCAACCTGATCGGCCTCGACGAGTGGGTGCGCAACTTCCATTTCATCAACTACATCGACTGCTTTGACGGCCAGCATCCGCACGTCTTCGTGCCGGAGGAGACCCCCCACCGTCCGTTCACCTCGATCGAGGACATCAACAACTACCTCCTCAGTCACAAGGAGGTGATCGATTACATCCGGGCACGCGGTCCAGGGGGCAAGGCGGTCTTCCTCTTTTTCGATGAGGAGACCGAGGCGCTCTGCCGGGAACTCGGCCTCGAGGTCTGCTTTCCCTCGGCGGAACTGCGCCGGGCTGTCGACAACAAGATCGAGGCCACCAGGATCGCTGACCAGGCTGGGGTGAAGTCGGTGCCGCACGTCCTGGCGAAGGTGGGGTCCTGGGAGGAGCTGCTCCGGGTGGCTGAGCCACTGGGCCAGGACCTGGTGGTCCAGACGGCCTTCGGCGACTCCGGACACACCACCTTCTTCATTGCCTCCGAGGAGGACTACGCCAAGCACGCCGACGAGATCAGCGCGGAGCGCGAGGTGAAGGTGATGAAGCGCGTGAATGTGCGGGGGGCCGCGCTGGAGGCCTGCGTGACCCGCCACGGCACCATCGTCGGCCCACTCATGACGGAACTCGTTGGCTTCAAGAGCCTCACGCCGTATCGCGGGGGGTGGTGTGGCAACGAGGTGAACGCCGAGGCCTTTCCCCAGGCGGTGCGCGACCGGGCAAGGACGGCCACCGTCGCATTCGGTGAGCAGCTTCGCACGATGGGATATCGCGGCTATTTCGAGCTCGACTTCCTCCACGACCAGGACACCGACGACCTCTACCTCGGCGAGGTCAATCCGAGGATCACCGGTGCCAGCGCGATGACCAACCTTGCGGCGTTCGCTCATGCCGACGCCCCGCTCTTCCTCTTCCACCTCCTGGAGTACTCCGGAGTGGAGTTCGAACTCGACGTCGACGAATTGAACACGCGCTGGTCGGATCCCGCCAACATCGATCCCTGGGGTCAGTTGGTCATGAAGCACACCTCGGACACCACGGGAGTCATCACCGGTGCGCCAGCGTCGGGGGTGTGGCGACTGGACGCCGAGAAGCGCGGACGGTTCGTCCGGAACCAGACCCATCGACGCACGGTGGACACCGAGATGGAGGGATTCTTCCTGCGCATCGCGTCGCCCGGCGACTACCTCTATGAGGGTGCCGACCTCGGCATCCTGATCACGCCGGGACGACTCATGACAGAGGAGCACCAGCTGAACGATCGGGCCAAGCAGTGGATCGCCGCCATTCACGCGCAGTACTCCAGCGCACCGGTGAACTCGAGCGACATGGCCGTCGCCGCCGCGCCGGCCGAGGTCGGCAGTTTCAAGATTCTCTAGCCCGGTCATGGAACGCACGCTCTACGCCATCGCGGAGGAGGCCCCCGGTCCACGCTGGGAGGGGCTGTACCGCCTGATGGCAGAGGGGTACCGGGGCTGGTTCTTGCGGGAGGGCGATGCGGCCCGGCCCTCATTCGCCGAGGCCAGCCGCGCCCTGCGACGATACATGCCCGAACTGGTGCCCACCTACGAGCGGCTCGTCGACCTTGCCGGTGGAGGAGACGGTGTTGCTCGGTTGCTGGCGCTCTGGTGCCCGACGCCGTACCTGACGGGATGCTCCCAGGCGGTCTGGCGGGGCGACTCCCCGATCCTGGTCCGGAACTACGACTACCATCCCGCGCTCTGGGACGGGGTCCAGCTCGCTTCCCGCTGGACCGGTCGCCGGGTCATCGGGATGCTGGACTCCCTCTGGGGGGTGCTCGACGGGATCAACGAGGACGGGCTCGCCGTGTCGCTGTCGTTCGGCGGACGGCAGGTCGTCGGCGAGGGGTTCGGGATGCCCCTGATTCTGCGGTACATCCTGGAGACCTGTGGAAACGTCGATGAGGGCGTGGCCGCCCTGCTGCGGATCCCCAGCCACATGTCCTACAACGTGACGCTCCTCGACGCCGATGGTCGTCACCGGACGGTCTTCGTGGCTCCCGACCGCCCGCCGGCCGTCACCAACCGGTCGCTGGCGACCAACCACCAGCGGGTGGTGGAGTGGGAGGCGTTCGCCCACGCGACCGCCTCACTCGACCGCGAGCGCCACCTCCGGGCGCGACTCGCCGATCCCACCGAGGGTGCGGAGCGATTCGTGAGCCGCTTTCTCGAACCACCGCTCCACCAGTCGGCGTTTGCCATGGGCTGGGGCACGCTGTACACCGCTGTCTACGAGCCGCGGACACGAAGCATGGCGCTCCACTGGGCCGGGTTCTCCCTGCGGCAATCAATAGAGCAATTCCAGGATGCGGCCGTCGCACTCTCGTTCGGCAGCCGACCCCACGAAAGGACCCACCGATGAATCATGTTGCCATCAACCCGGCCACCGGGGAGACGATCGCCACGCATCAGGAGATCACCTCCCCGGAGCTGCGGAAAGCCATCGCGGCGACGCAGAAGGTCGCCGTCCGCTGGCGGGAGACCACCTTCCCGGAGCGCGCCGAGCTGATGCGTGCCGCTGCGCGGATCCTGCGACAGCAGGCCGGCGCGTTGGCGGAACTGATGGCCCGGGAGATGGGCAAGCCGCTCGCACAGGGGATGGGTGAGGTGGAGAAGTGTGCCTGGGTGTGCGAGTACTACGCCGAGCACACCGAGGCATTCCTGGCACCCGAGGTGATCCCCACCGACGCGACCCGGAGCTACGTGGCCCACCGCCCGCTGGGGATCATCCTCGCCATCATGCCGTGGAACTTCCCGTTCTGGCAGGTCTTCCGCTTCGCGGCGCCTGCCCTGATGGGTGGCAACGCCGGCCTGCTCAAGCATGCCCCGAACGTTCCCGGGTGTGCCCTCGCGATCGAACGGATCTTCCGGGAGGCGGGCTTCCCGGAGGGGTTGTTCCGGACCCTGATGATCTCGGTGCCCCAGACGAAACTGGTGATTCGTCATCCCGCCGTCGCCGCCGTGACCCTCACGGGCAGCACGGCGGCTGGCAAGGCCGTCGCACGGGAGGCCGGGGCGCGACTCAAGAAGTGCGTCCTCGAGCTGGGCGGCAGCGATCCCTACCTCATTCTTGAGGACGCGGACATCGACGCCGCGGTCGAAGCCTGTGCGACGAGCCGCCTGCTCAATTCCGGGCAGAGCTGCATCGCCGCCAAGCGCTTCCTGGTGCTCGAATCGATTCGGGCCGAGTTCGAGCGTCGGTTCGTGGCGCGGATGCGTCGGGCCACCCTTGGTGACCCGCTCCAGCCGGGGGTCGACCTCGGCCCACAGGCGCGCGCCGATCTTCGCGACGCCCTGCATGACCAAGTCGAGCGGAGCGTTGCCAAGGGTGCCCGGCTGCTGCTCGGGGGAGTCGTGCCGTCGGGACCCGGGTTCTTCTATCCCGCGACGGTGCTGACGGATGTGACGAAGGGGATGCCGGCCTATTCGGAGGAGCTGTTCGGTCCCGTGGCCTCGATCATTCCGGTCCGCAACCTGAAGCAGGCCATCAAGGTTGCCAACGACACCAGTTTCGGGCTCGGCGCCGCGGTCTTCACCGCCGACATCGCCCTCGGCGAGCGACTCGCCGCTGATGAGCTCAACGCCGGGGCCTGTTTCGTCAACGCCTTCGTGAAGTCCGATCCGAGGCTGCCGTTCGGGGGGATCAAGGAGAGTGGCTACGGGCGCGAGCTGGCACGGCACGGCCTGCTCGAATTCCAGAACGCCAAGACGATCTACCTGCGATAGGCGGTCGCCCTCGCCTCACACAGGACGACGCGCCGTCCGGGGATTCACTCCTCTGGCGGCGTTGTCTTGTCCAGGACTGAGATTGACAAGTATTCCAGTATATAGTAATATGCCGATATGCTTGATATGAGGACCTTCGGTCAATCTGAACTTCGCCAGGAGGCCGTGTGAACCGGTCACTCTCGGTGCTCGCCATCCTGCTGGTCGTGCCCAACGTTGCCACGGCCCAGCTTTCCCTGGCCGAGGCGCTCGCCGAGGCCGATGTCGGTGCCTACGCCAACCGGATGGCGGTTGGGGAGGCTCGGGCAATGGCGGCCGGACCGGTCGCTGCACTGCAAGGGATCATCCCCTCCGTCAGGTTCGAAGCCGGCTACATGCGGACAACCGATCCCATCGGGGTCTTCGGTGCCACCCTGCGGCAGCGATCGGTCACCCAGGCGGCGTTCGACCCCGCCCGACTGAATTATCCCGACGCCATCGGTGACTACACCGGCGGGGCGATCGCGGAGATTCCGCTGGTGAATGTCGACGCCTGGCTCGGCCGGTCCGCCGCCCGTGCGGCGTCGGGGGCCGCGGACGCCCAGCGAGACTGGACCAGGTTGGCGACCCGTCGCGACGTGGTGCGAGCCTACTACGGGGCGATGCTCGCCGAGGATCGCACTGCCACCTACCTCGCGGCTCTTCGCGCCGCGCGCGCCCACTTGGAGCAGGTCCAGGCGATGCGTCGCCAGGGACTGGTGACGAAGGCCGACGAGCTGCAAGCCTCGGTGCGCCTCGGTGACGTGCGAGCCGAGATCAGTGCCGCGGCCGCCGATGCCGAGAATGCTCGCCGCCAGCTCGCCATGCTGCTCGGGCGCGGGTCGGAGCCGGTGCAGCTGGCGGCCGCCCTCCCCTCGTCGGCGACAGTCCGGGAGGTGATTGCCGCCGACACGCTCGCGGTGCCCGGCGAGAGTGTCCGCCCCGACGTGGCAGCGGCCGAACTGGGCGCGGAGGCGGCCACCACCGCCCTCCGTCGGAGTCGCAGTTCGCTGCTCCCCCGCATCAACGCCATCGCCAGGTACGACTGGCACTCCGGCAGCACCCTGTACGGCGGTGAGCCGAGTTGGAGCCTCGGGGTGATGGCCTCGTGGAGCCCATTCTCGGGTGGGGCACAACTCGCGTCGCGGAGGGAGGCCGCCGGCAGGGCCGACGCGGCCAGGGCCGGCGCCGAGGCCGTCAGGTCGCAGGCGGGGTACGACATCGAGTCGGGCCGCACCGCGCTGCGCACCGCCCTCACCCGGATGACGATCGCCGACTGGGGGGCCGAACAGGCCGACGAGGCGCTACGGCTGGTCCGCCGTCGCTACGAGGGGGGGCTCGCCACGATCACCGAGCTGCTCGCGGCCGATGCCGCGGCGACCGGCGCCCGGCTGCGCACCTCGGCGGCCCGTTTCGCCGCGATCGAGGCCTCGGCCGCGCTGCGGCTCGCGACGGGCCGCGATCCCGGTTCCCTCGTGGTTCTTGAACAACCATCATCCAGCATCGGAGCTCCCAGATGAGCCTTCGTCATCTGCTCGCCCTTTCCGGGATCCTTGTACTTGTCACCAGTGGCTGTGGCGAGAAGGCGCATGAGCAGGAACTGGTGTCGGCCGTACCCGGGTCGGCCGCGGGTTCCGTCCTCGAGCTCCGTGACACGGTGGTCAACAGCACCTTCGAGGCATCGGGTGTCGCCGAAGCCTTCGAGCAGGCAACGCTCTCCACCCGACTGATGGGCACGGTGCGAGAGGTGCTGGTGCACGAAGGCGACCGCGTCGCAGTGGGCCAACCGCTGGTCGTGGTCGATGCCGCCGAGCTTGATGCCAAGGCGGCGCAGGTGGCGGCCCAGATCGCCGGTGCCGAGGCGATGCTTCGCGAGGCAGAAACCCAGGCCGGCCGCATTCGGGCACTTTTCGCCGACAGCGCCGCGACGCGCGCGCAGCTCGATGCCGCCGAGACCGGATTGATCGGTGCTCGGTCCGCCGTGGAGGCTGCCAGTGCGGGTCGTGATGAGTTGGCGGCCATCCGGTCGTATGCGACGGTGCGGGCGCCGTTCAGCGGGATGATCACGGCGCGGTTCGTCCATCCCGGTGCCCTTGCTGCCCCTGGCGCTCCGCTGGTGACGATTCAGGACGCGGCACGCCTGCGGGTGCGCGTCAGCGTCCCACCAGCCTATGCCAGCGGGGTTCGGCGTGGTGCGGAGATGGCCGTCTTCATCGGTAGTACGCTGGCGATGGGGACCGTCGAGGGCGTGGTGCCGTCCCAAGGCGGCAACCTTGCGACGATCAACGTGATTGTGGTGAACCCAGGCTCCGAGATCCTCGCCGGGTCCGCCGCGACGGTCGCGGTGCCCACGGGTGAGCGCGACGTCCTCCTGGTCCCGTCCCATGCGGTGGTTCGGGAGGGAGACCTCACCGGCGTTCAGGTGCGAACGGCCGAGGGCGACCAACTCCGTTGGATTCGCCTCGGTGCCCGACATGACGGGTGGATCGAGGTGACCGGCGGCCTGGAAGCCGGCACCAGGATCGTGGTCCCTGACCTCGTTCGCGAGGAGCGCTGACCATGGGCATCGCCGGCCGGATGGCGCGCTCCTTCCTCAACTCCCAGCTGACACCTCTGGTGACCATGGCCGCGCTCGCGGTCGGGATCATCGGGGTGGTCGCGACGCCGCGTGAGGAAGAGCCCCAGATCTCGGTCCCGATGATCGACGTGGTCGTCGGGATGCCCGGATTGCCTCCCGCGGAGGCGGAGTTGCTGCTCGCGCGACCGCTTGAGCAACAGATGATGGGCCTCGACGGGGTGGACCATGTCTATACCATCTCGGGTCATGGCTACGCGATGGTCACCGTCCGATTCGCCGTCGGGGAGGATCAGGAACGGAGCATCACCCGGGTGCACGGACTCCTGGCAGAGTCCGTTGGGGCCTTTCCAGCGGGCGCGATGCCACCCGTCGTCACCGCACACTCGATCGATGACGTTCCGGTCCTCGCCCTCACGGTCCACTCGGCAACCACCGGCGCGAATACCCTGCGCCAGATGGCCCTGCATCTCGAAGAGGAGATCCGGACCGTGCCGGACGTTGCCGAGACGTTCGTGGTCGGCGGGGAGGCGCGACAGCTGCGGGTCATCCTCGATCCGGAACGGATGACCGCAAGCGGCATCACGGCAGGCGAG
>JAHEFN010000054.1 GCA_024640185.1 Gemmatimonadota bacterium
GCAGGTGCCGGGGTAGTGGCGATCGCCAGACGGATCGGGAGGCGGCAGGTCGCCCCGCGTGCAGGTGCAGCCGTAGAGGAGGCCGGCTTCCCGGAGCCGGTCAAATGCTGCCCGGTAGCGCCCCGGCTGGTCGCTCTGGCGGAACGGTGAGGGCTGCCCGGCCAGCGAGGTGGTCGACTCCGGGTCGAAGGCAAACCCAAGCCATTCGAGGTCGGCGAGGATCGCGACCTCGTACTCGGCGCGGCACCGCGAGCGGTCGTGATCCTCGATGCGGACCAGGGCCTGGGCCCCGGTGGCCTCGGCGATGGCGCGGAGCCAGGCCAGGTGGGCAACGTGCCCCAGATGCAGTTCTCCGGTGGGCGAGGGGGCAAACCGGGTCACCGGACGGCCCAGCGCCGCCCCGAGTTGCGCCCAGCGGCTCGCGACGATCCCGTCCAACGGGGCATCCTTTGTATGATGCACCATCGTGATTACCCAGTCCTGCCGAGGCATACAGCCATGACAACCTTCCTGACGCGTGGCACCATTCTGATCACTGGCACGATCATCGCCCTCCCCCTCGCGGCACAAGGCCGGACCGTCGATCTCACCGGCCAACCGACCGCCACGCTCGACGAACCCTTCACCGCCGTCAGCGGCGTCCGGGAAGTGGCACCCGGCATCGTGATCATGAGCGATATGCAGGAGCGCCGACTGGTTCGGAGCGACCTCGGCACCGGTGAGGTGCGCGACATCGGTCGCCAGGGAGACGGGCCCGGCGAGTGGCGACTCCCGATCAGGGTTTTTCAGGGCACCGGGCGCGACACCTATGTCCCCGACCTGATGCAGGCGAAGATCCATGTCATCTCCCCGGAGGGGAAGATCACTCGTTCGGTCCCGATGAGTTCGCCGGATGATGCAGGGATGTCGTTCATCATGCCACAGGGCGTCGATGCGCAAGGCCGGCTCTACTACGCCGGCTCGCCGATGTCTTCCTCGGGACAGCCCACGGACAGCATCCCGATCCTGCGGCGGACCTTCGTCGATGGCATGGGCGCCCCCGAAATCATGGCGAAGCTCCCCAATCGGATCTCGATGACGACCACCTCATCGGGTGGCGCCCGAGTCACGATGGGTCGGCCCGGCCCCTTTCAGGCACGGGACAGCTGGACCGCGCTCCCCGATGGCCGTGTCGCGATAGTTCGAGCCGAGCCGTACCACGTGGAGATCTTCGCCGCTGGCAGGGCACCGATCACTGGGCCAACGATCGCCTACACCCCGGTCACGATCGGCAAGGCCGAGCGCGATGCCTATCGCGAACGGATGAAGAACTCCACCGGGATGATGATCACCCGTGGCACTGGCTCCGGCGGCGGCGGTGTGTCAGCCCAGACGGTCGGGGTCGGGGGAGGCGACCTGCCGGACGCGGACTTCCCTGCCGTGATGCCTGCCTTTGAGGGCACCAGTGACATCGCAGTCGCGCCCAACGGAGAGATCTGGGTCCGTCGGGCTGCGGCTGCGAACGCCCGCGAGCGGCGCTATGACATCTTCTCGCCAGCCACTGGCCAGCGCATCGGCACGGCGAAGTTGCAGCCGACCTCTCGGGTGATCGGCTTCGGGGCAGGCTCGGTCTATGTCGTGAGGCAGGACCCGGCCGACGACCTGCTCTATCTGGAGCAGTACGCGCTTTGACGAGAGACGAGAGACGAGAGACGTCGCCAGGGTGACGCCCTGAGTGCTCCGCGCAGAGGGGCACCCTCGATGGGCGAAGGTCGGTGCTGCGGCACGCGTCGCTCGGGAGGAAACCCTCCCCCCAGCGTCTATCGTCTCTCGCCTATCGCGATTTCGAGTTCCCCGACCAGCGCCAGCAGGTCCTCCTCGTTGGTCAGGTAGCTGGTGATGCAGGCACGGAGCGCCTTCCCCTTGCCAGTCAGCACCACCTCCGAGATCCACGCCGTGCCACGGGCATAGATCGCGTCGCGGATGGCGGAGGTCGTGGTGGTGCCATCGGTGATGCGTGGGTGGGTGAAGCAGACCACCGGGAGCCGCGTGTCGTTGACCAACTGCCATCCCGCCGCCACCAGGAGCTCCCGGAGTCGCTCGCCCATCGCCGTCTGATGGTCGACCAGCCGGGCATAGCCCTCCACCCCGAGTTCGGCGAGCGCCGCGAACACCTTGAGGCCGGTGCTGCGGCGCGACCACTGCGGGGTCACGAGATGCGGGTCTGCCGTGATCGACGAGGCAGCCGGTGGCATGTAGCCACTCAGCACCGTGAACGCCTTGGCCATCGCCTCGGGATGCCGCGTGAAGACCATCCCGCCGCCCATCGGCACCGAGAGCCACTTGTGGGCGTCCCAGGTGATCGAATCGGCCAGCGCGATACCACGGAGCAACGGCCGGAGTGTCGGCGACATCACGGCAGAGCCACCCCAGGCGGCGTCGACATGGAACCAGAGTCCGTGCCGCGTCGCGACGTCGGCAAGTTCGGGGAGCGGGTCGATCACTCCGGCCCCGGTTGTGCCGGCGGTGCCGACCACCAGGAACGGCTGGAAACCGGCATCGAGGTCGGCAACGATCATACGCTCCAGTGCCACCGGATCCATCCGGAGGTCCGAGCCCACCGGTACCTGGCGCACCGCATCGGTACCGAGCCCGCTCATCCGCGCCACCTTGACGAAGGAGTGGTGCGACTCACCCGAGAGGTACAGCACCGGCTGCCGCTCGAGGGCACGCATCCCGCCTGTGGCGGCGGCCGGGCAACGGTCGCTCAGCGCCAGGAGGGTACCGACCAGGTTGGCCTCGGCGCCGCCGGAGGTGAAGTGTGCCGCCATGGTGTCGGGGTCGTAGCCGAGCAGGCTGGCCAGACAGCGGAGCGTGAGCCGCTCCAACTCCTGGGCGACCGGGGCGTGCGACCAGACCGCGAGCTGGGGGTTGTAGAGCGCGGCGAGGGCGTCGCCGATCACCGAGGCTGGACGGGTCGACGGATTGAAGAGACCGTAGTAGCGCGGGTGAGTCACATGGATCAGGTACCGGCGGAGCATGGCGATCAGCTGGTTGGTGAGCTGATCGACCGGCACCGGTTCGGCGAAGTCGTAGAACTCCTCGAGGTGTGCCCTGAGCTCCGCCGGGTCGGGCTGGTTGACCACCGGGAGGGAGCGAATGATCGACTCGAAGTCGATCGCCTCATCGGTGAGGCGCTGCCAAGCCGCCCTCAGGGCGTCGTCGTGAGCCATTGCGATTCCAGCGTGAAAAGGTCGACTTGGCTGGCTGGCCCCGCGTCGGTGCAGCTGATGGAGAGCCGGTGAAACGCGGTCAGGACCCCGGCGCGAGCGAGCACAAGGTGGAGCGACTCGCCGAAGGCCAACGGCTCTGGGGCGGTGGGTGTACCCTCGACCACCAAGACCGGCGTGCGTGATGCGGCGGCGGTCGGGATCGGGGTGTTCGCCATCCAGAGGTCGATCGACCTCCGGAATGGTCGACTGGCCACCCACTCATCCCACGGGGCAAGGTCGGGAGCATCGCTCCCCTGCAGCCAGGCCCCGCCGGTGCATCGCAGGATGGTTCGCCGGACACGGCGGTCGGCCTGACGGAGCGCCTCAGCCATCACGCCCCCGGCCCCCTGCCCCACTACCGTGATCTGTGCGGTGTCGACAAAGCCGCGGGCGACGACCTCGGTGATCGCCTCCCGCAGGTCGTCGATGTCCTGGCCTGGCCAACGCCCGGCGAGGCCAGTGGCGATGTCAAAGCCATAGCCGGTCGAACCGCGTGGATTGACCCGGAGCACCAGGCGGCCCGCAGCAGCGTGAGCCAGGGCGAACGGGGCGTAGCCGTTGCCGGCCATCGCGTGGGGTCCGCCATGGATCTCCACCAGCAGCGGATACTGGGTGCTGGGAACAAATCCGGGTGGGAGGAAGAGCCAGCCAGAGAGGACCGTGCCGTCGGCAGCGCGGAAGTCGAACTCCTCGATGTCGCCGGTCGGCACCTCCCGGTCGGGGGTGATCAGCGCCTGCAGTCGATCGGTGTGGTTGAGCGGGAAACGGACCAATGCACCAGCGGTGCGCACCGACGATTGTACCCCCACTGCCCAGTCACCCCGGCGGGGGATGTCACCGAGGGAGAGGAAGTGACTCCCCGATGTCGTCGGACCGATGCGGCCGTTTCGTGAATCGACCCGCTGGAGGTTGCGGGAGCCACGGTCTTCGGTGGCGAACCAGAGGTGGCGAGAATCGGACTCCCAGTGCACGTCGCGCACATCGCGGTCGAGACCCACCGTCAGTCGCTTGAGCCCGGTGCCATCGCGCCGGACAACCAACAGCTCGTCGGCGCTCCAGGGGCCGGGGCCGACGGGGTGGCCGGTGAAGGCAATCCATTCGCCGTCGGGAGAGACGACCGGGGTGTGCCAGCGGCCGCCCTCGCCGATGAGGTACTCGGGATCGCCGCCGCCGAGTCGAAATCGGTAGAGGTAGGAGGCGTCCGGATCTGTCACGGCGCCGAGGTCGCGGCCCGCGATCACGAGAGTGCTGTCGTCGAGCCAATCGAAGTCGAGCGCTCCGGGAAGGTCGGGATCGGATGGGCCGATTCGGAGTTCGCCGGGGGTGCCGGTCGTGGTGGCTTGGGCCGCCCCGGTCGGCTCCACGATGACCAGCACTCGCAGTGCGCGGCCCCAAACGCGCAGGCCGTCCTCCTCGAGAGAGCCGGGAACGTCCACCACCAGTCGGCCTGCGTTTGGCGACCAGCGAAACCCCGTGACGGCCCCTCTTCCGCCGGGGTACCGGATACGGCTCACTGCGGCCAGCGAATCCCGTGACATCAACTGGCCCTCGGGTCCGATCCATGCGATCGCCTCTCCCTGGGGCGCGAAGGCCGGCTTCGACCCGGCTCCAAGCCACCACGGCTCGCCCCCGCCAGCCGGAATCACGAAGATCTCCTCCGCGAAACGATCCCCGGTGGAGTCGGCGGTGCGCTGGGTGTAGGCGATCAGCGCGCCATCCGGAGACGCCGTCGCCTCGACCACCCTGTGGCGGACGAAGAGGTCCGCCGGGGTCTGGGCGGCGAGCGGGAGGCAGCAGAGCAGCGCGGCAAGCGGGAGGATGCGGATCACGAGGTTCCCGTACGCCGTCGGCTGAGTTCCTGTGTCACGCGGGCCACCACCATCTCGATACCGACCTTGTTGTGTCCCCCTTCGGGGATGATCACGTCGGCGAACCGCTTGGAGGGCTCAACGAATTCGAGGTGCATCGGTCGCACGGTCGTGAGGTACTGCCGGATCACATCATCCATCGTGCGACCGCGGTCTTCGACGTCCCGCAGCAGCCGACGGATGAACCGGACATCGTCCGCCACATCGACGAACACCTTGATGTCGAAGAGCGAGCGGAGTCGGGGATCACTGAACAACAGGATGCCGTCGACGATGACGATCGGCGACGGGGCGATGGTGACCGTCTCTGCGGCCCTCGTGTGTTGGGCAAAGTCGTAGGTCGGCTTCTCGACCGGCCGCCCTGCCGCCAATGCCTCGAGGTGATCCGCCATCAACTCGTTGTCGAGCGCATCGGGATGGTCGAAGTTGACCTCCCGACGTTCGTCGAGGGTGAGGTGATCGAGCGGCAGATAGTAGCCGTCCTGGTCGACGAAGGCCGGAGAGACCGACACGCCGTCCATGATGGCATGCGCCACGGTGGTCTTGCCGGAACCGGAACCTCCGACGACGCCGATGATCAGCGGGCGGATCGTCATGGCAGACGCTCGATGTCGAGGCGCAATTCGTACCAACCCTCTTCCTGCCAGTGGGTGACCTCGATCTGGTGTGTGCCGGTCGCCATGAACTCCGCCTCCTTCGCACGGGACTCGCCGAGGGTGACATCCTCGATGAGCACCGAGCCATCGATCATCACCCAGGCGTTGTCATCGTAGATCGCGCGAATCAGGTAGCGGCCGGGAGGCAGGGTGAGGGTGCCTCGGGCTCTGGTCCGCACCATTGACTGGGGGATCGCCGGGTCGGGAGGGCGATACCAACTCAGGTCGAGCCGGGTGGTGTCCATGGTGGCCACCGGATCTCGGTACATCCCGGGCTCGAACAGGGCCGACTTCCTCGGAAAGAATTCCAGGTGCCAGTTGATTTGCGGCACGAATCGCTCCCAGCCGAAGCGCCACGGCTGGTTGGCGGGCACCGACTCACCAAACGGCGTCGTGAACGGCTGCGCCCCGGTGTACTCGAGTTCCACTCGCCAGTCGTTCTCACGACCGCCGGTCGGCACGATCGTCAATGTGTCGCCCACCTGCCCTTCCTCGGCCGAGAGGGAGGCCACGCCCTCGAGTCCCACCAATCGCCACCGGCCGGCCGGACCCAGCACCCGGAGCCGTTGCGGCGCGGCATCGCTCCGGCCGACCGGCCAGAGCTTGGGGCTCTCCCAGTCGTAGGGACCCCACTCATCGACGATGATCGTCTTCCGGCCGCGACGCTCGCCGCGGGGAATCATCGCGTCGATCCCCCCCGGGAGCCGCGCCACCCGGTACTCCCCCGGAACCGGTGTCGGCGCCGGCCGGCCGGTGGTGCTCGGGGTGAACGACCACCCACTGGTGTCGCCCTTGGTCCGGGTGAGGGTGTCGACCTCGGCGAAGGTGTTGCCGGCGATCCGCACCTCGCGGGAATCGGTGGCTTGCAGCGCCACCTGATTGCCGAGGAACCGGTTGCCGAGGATCACATAGTCGTGCGAGCGGGTGTCGCGGTGCTGGGGGTAGCCCCAATCCGCTGGCTCGGTTGGATTCTGCCAGATCCGGATCGCGGTGGTGTCGCCATCGAAGGCGTTGCCAACGATCCGGATCTGCTGGCCATGCTCGATGGTGATCGCCTCGTCGTTGTCCTTGAAGCGGTTGCCGAGGAAGACCGTCTGCCATGAGTAGCCACCCCAGACGCCGTGCCAGTTCTCCTCGATCCGGTTGCCCACGAAGAGATTGCTCGAGAAGGTGTTCTCGATCCCGTTGGTCGGGGCATGGGAGAAGTCGTTGCCGTAGAAGAGGTTGCCGTTGACCCCGCCCTCGCCACTGTCCATCGTGGATTGCCCGGCCCAGATGAAGAGGCCGTCGCCGGAGTGGGTCACCGAGTTGTAGGCGACGACATTGTCCATGCACTGCTCGTACATCAGGATTCCGGCCGAGTCCTGGCCACGATTGTAGAACCCGTGCGAGTAGCCACGAACGTTGTAGTCGACCCGGTTGTGCATGAGGATGTTGTGGGAGCTCCGGTACATCCCGATACCGAGTGCCGAGTTGTAGGAGAAGTCGTTGTTCCAGACCGTCATGCTGTCGGTCCGCACCATCAGCAGGCCGTTCATCCCCTGTCGCACCGTGGTGCCCCGCACCTCGCCGCCGGTGACGTCGACCAGGTAGATCGCGGCGCCCTTCTCCAGCCACTCGTCGTTCTCGTTCTGGTGGAACGACATCCAGTCGATCAGTGACTCCTTCTCGATGCCCGAATGGAGGCGGGTCTTCCAGTTGTGCGAGAGGTCGATCTCCCACAGGGTCAGCCCCCGGGTGCCGCGTGCGAGGATGCCGACCTTGTAACCGCGGATCGAACCGCCCCGCACCGTCACCCCCCGGCCGCCGTCGATGGCGATGGCGGTGCCCGAGAAGGCATCGGGGTGGAGCCGGTCGGCGCTCCCCACCAGTTCGACGCCGCGCAGGTCCACGGTGACCTCGCTGCCGCGAATCGTCATCGCCGGCGCATCCTCGGACGGGGCGAGGTAGCTCCCCGGTGCAATTCGTGTTGAGGCGGTGATCACCATCCCGGGAGTGTAGGGGACGGCGTGCTGCTGCGCCGACAGGGCCAGAGGGGAGAGCAGGATGACGGCCAGCGGGAGGGAGTGTTGCATGGCTCCCAAGCTACCGATGATCCGCGGAAAGGTGAACGGCAAAGGGGCCCCCACCGGGAGCCCCCTACACCGCGTGTGACGAGCCACTCACGCCTCGCCTGCGTACTCCTCGATCGGTGGGCAACTGCAGACCAGGTTGCGGTCGCCGTAGGCGCCATCGATCCGGCCCACGGTGGGCCAGCTCTTCCGGGCACGGAGACCGGGCATGGGATAGGCCGCCTGCTCACGGCCATACGGCCGGTCCCAATCATCTCCGATCACCTGCTCCATCGTGTGCGGGGCACCCTTGAGGAGGTTCTGCTCACGATCGGCAGCACCCGAGGCCACCTCGTCGATCTCGGCGCGGATGGCCAGCATCGCGTCAACGAATCGGTCGAGCTCGGCCTTCGGCTCCGACTCGGTTGGCTCCACCATCAGGGTCCCGGGAACCGGGAAGGAGACCGTCGGGGGGTGGAAGCCGTAATCGATCAGCCGCTTGGAGATGTCGTCGACCTCGATCCCCGCGCTTTCCTTGAACGGCCTGGTGTCGAGGATGCACTCGTGGGCGACCAACCCTCCCGGACCGGTGTAGAGCACGTCGTAGTGCCCCTCCAGCCGCTTGGCGATGTAGTTGGCATTGAGGATCGCGATCTTGGTCGCCCAGGTGAGCCCTTCCGATCCCATCATCCGGATGTACATCCAGGAGATCGGCAGGATGCTCGGCGATCCCCACGGCGCGGCGGAGATGGTCCCGGCGCCCTCGGGATGACCGAGCGGCACCACCGGGTGATCGGGCAGGTACGGCGCCAGGTGTGCCGCGACACCGATCGGCCCCATCCCCGGCCCGCCGCCGCCGTGCGGGATGCAGAAGGTCTTGTGCAGGTTCAGGTGACAGACGTCGGCGCCGAAGTCTCCGGGACGACAGAGCCCGACCTGGGCATTCATGTTGGCGCCGTCGAGATAGACCTGCCCGCCGTGCTGGTGGACGATGTCACAGATCTCGCGGATCGATGCCTCGAAGACCCCGTGGGTCGACGGATAGGTGACCATCAGCGCCGCCACCTCGCCCGCATGCGCCGTCGCCTTCGCGCGCAAGTCGGCGAGATCGATGTTCCCCTGTTCGTCCGCCGCGACCACCACCACGCGCATCCCGGCCATCACCGCGCTCGCGGGGTTGGTGCCGTGTGCACTGGTGGGAATCAGGCAGACGTTGCGGTGCCCCTCGCCGCGCCCGCGGTGATAGGCACGGATCGTCATCAACCCGGCAAACTCACCCTGCGAACCGGCGTTGGGCTGCAACGACACCTTCGCGAACCCGGTGATCTCGGCGAGCTGCGCCTCGAGCTGTCGGAACAGCTCGGCATAGCCCTGGGCCTGGCCAACCGGCACGAACGGATGCAGCGCCCCGAAGCCAGGCCAGCTCACCGGCATCATCTCCGCGGTCGCGTTCAGCTTCATGGTGCATGACCCGAGCGGAATCATCGCCGCCGTCAGCGAGAGGTCCTTGGCCTCGAGGCCCTTGAGGTACCGAAGCATCTCGGTCTCGGAGCGATAGCGATGGAAGACCGGATGGGTGAGGTAGCCACTCTGCCGCACCAACGTCGCCGGCAACATGTCATCCGAGGGATCGGTCCCGTCGTTGAGCATGAACGGCAGCGATCGATCGAGCGAGAAGACGGTGATCACGTCGGCAAGGTCGGCAAGGGTCACCGTCTCATCGAGCGCGACAACGACCCGGTCCGGCGCCAGGCGACGGAGGTTGATCCGCCGGGCCACGGCCCCCTCCATCACCTTGTCGGCCTTCCACGGCTCGAGGCGGACGCTCACGGTATCGAAGAACGTGGCGTGGTCGAGGGTGTGGCCGAGGCGGAGCAGGGCGCGAGCCAGTTGCACCGCGCGCTCGTGCGTCTCGCGAGCGATCCGATGAATCCCGTCGGGACCGTGCCAGACCGCGTACATCGAGGCCATCACCGCCAGCAGCACCTGTGCCGTGCAGACGTTCGAGGTCGCCTTGTCGCGACGGATGTGCTGTTCGCGGGTCTGCAGTGCCATGCGCAGCGCCATCCGTCCATCGCGGTCCTTCGAGACACCGATGATCCGTCCGGGCAGATGCCGCTTGTGGGCCTCGCTGGTGGCGAAGAATGCCGCGTGGGGTCCGCCGTAGCCCATCGGGACCCCGAATCGCTGGCTGTTGCCCACGGCGATGTCGGCACCCCACTCCCCCGGTGGGGTGAGCAGCGCCAACGCAAGCAGGTCGGTGGCCGCGGTGACCAGCGCCTTGGCGGCATGGGCCCGTTCGGTGACGGCCCGGAAGTCGTGCACCGCCCCATCGGTAGCCGGATACTGCAGCAGGCAGCCGATGACGCCGTCGACGAAGGCGAAGTCGTGGGGATCACCGATGCGCACCTCGACCCCGCGGGCCTCGGCGCGCGTGGTCACCACCGCGATCGTCTGCGGGTGACAGCCGGCATCGATCAGGTAGACCGGGGTGACCTTCGGCCGCACGACGGCGAGGGTCAGCGCCATCGCCTCGGCGGCCGCGGTCCCCTCATCGAGCAGCGAGCCGTTGGCCACGGGCAGGCCGGTGAGGTCGCTCACCATCGTCTGGAAATTGAGCAGTGCCTCCAGCCGTCCCTGGGAGATCTCCGGCTGGTAGGGCGTGTACGCCGTGTACCAACCCGGACTCTCAAGGACGTTCCGCTGGATC
>JAHEFN010000313.1 GCA_024640185.1 Gemmatimonadota bacterium
CCCGCCCCAGCTGTGCGACCGCTGCCGAGGCCGGCCAGCCCAGCGCCGCCATCAGGAGGAGCGCCATCGTCCAACGGAGTCCGCCGCGCGATCGTCTGATCCTGTTCACCATCCCCACACCGTTCCCATCTTGACGAAGTAGTACTCGGCCATGGCCAGCATGATCACCGCCCCGCCCCGCTTGATCCACACCATCCAGACCCCGGCGCGCGGCAGCGAGGCAAGCGAACCGGAGGTCAACCCGACGATGACCAGCAGCGCGGTCATCCCGAGCGAGAAGACGAACAAGTAGAGGAATCCCCACACGGCCGACTGGGTGGTGGCCACCCAGGTGAGCACCGCGGCGAACGCCGGGGCACCACATGGCGCCGCCACCAACCCCGAGGTCGCCCCCAGCAGCAGGGCGGCCGGTGCCGAGTCGCCGCCGAGGCGACCGGCCCACGCCAGGACGCGCTGCGGCGCCGCAACCGGGAAGAGGTCGAGCATGGCAAGCCCGGCGAGGAGCAGCAGGTTGCCGATCACAAAGAACGCCCACGGGTTGGCCGAGATGGTGCCGAAGAGGGTGCCGCTCAGCCCCGCGATCAAGCCGAGCACGGCATAGACCAGGGCGAGTCCGCTCACATAGCTGGCGGTGAGCAGCGCCGTCCGGCGCCTGGAGCGCCCGACGGCCCCCGCACCACCGAGCAGGCCGACGGTGATCGGGATCATCGGGTAGATGCACGGGGTGAGCGACGTCAGCACCCCGGCGCCGAACAACAGGGCGAGGGCCAGCAAGGGCGAGGTGGTGAGTGCGGCGTCCAGCGAACCATCAAGCACAGGGGCACTCCGGGGCGGTCAGGTTGATCCGCCCACCCGCGTGGCGCAGGTCAGGCGGTGGTGGTGGCGGCTCCGTAGCGTCGGGCCACGTAGTCGTCGAGGATCGTCAGAAACTCGGCGACGATCGCGTCGCCCCGGAGGGTGGTGCTGAGCACGCCGTCGACATAGACCGGCGCGCGGGGTTCCTCTGCGGTGCCGGGCAGCGAGATCCCGATATCGGCATGCTTCGACTCGCCGGGACCGTTGACCACACACCCCATGACGGCGACGCGGAGTTCCTCGACACCGGGGTGGCTGGCGCGCCACTCGACCATCCGGGAGGTCAGGTGCCCCTGGATCTCCTCGGCCATCTGCTGGAAGAAGGTCGAGGTGGTCCGGCCACAGCCGGGGCACGCGGTGACCTGGGGCGTGAAGTGTCGCAGTTCGAGCGACTGGAGGATCTGCTGGGCGGTGCGAACCTCCTCGGTCCGGTCACCGCCGGGGCGGGGCGTGAGCGACACCCTGATCGTGTCGCCGAGACCCTGCTGCAGCAGGATGCCGAGGCCGAGCGCCGAGGCGACCTGACCCTTCATCCCCATCCCTGCCTCGGTGAGCCCGACGTGCAGCGGGTAGTCACAGCGCGCGGCAAGCCGGGAGTAGCTGTCGAGCAGGTCCTGGACCTGGGAGACCTTCGCCGACAGCACGATGCGATCGTGCTTGAGCCCCACCGACTCCGCCAGGGCCGCCGAACGGAGGGCCGACTCGAGCATCGCCTCGATCATCACATCCCGCGCCGCTCGCGGCGTGGGCAACAGGGCATTGGCGTCCATCAGCTCCGTCAGCAACGCCTGATCGAGTGAGCCCCAGTTGACGCCGATCCGCACCGGCTTGTCATTGGCGATCGCCACCTCGACGATGGCGCGGAAGTGCTCCTCGTGCCGCTTGGTGCCGACGTTGCCCGGGTTGATCCGGTACTTGGCCAATGCGCGGGCACACTCCGGATGTCGGGTGAGCAGGAGGTGGCCGTTGTAGTGGAAGTCGCCCACGATCGGGACCTCGATCCCGACCTCGGCGAGGCCCGCGACAATGGCCGGGACCGCGCGAGCCGCGTCGTCGGTGTTGACCGTGACACGCACGATCTCACTGCCGGCCCGGGCGAGGTCAGCGACCTGCTGAATCGTCGCCGGGACATCAGCGGTATCGGTGTTGGTCATCGACTGCACCACGATCGGGTGCGCCGAACCGATCGGGACACGGCCGACGAACACCGTCGGCGTGTCCCGCCGGGCAATCACCGGCACGCCAGCGACCTCAGACGAGCCCGAGCTGGGAGACGAAGCGATCCCACTCGGCCGGCGTCACCGCACCCTCGATCCGGAGTGGCTCGAGCGCGGCCATGATCTCGGCTCGGGTGCCGGCGATGCGGCGATCGCGCAACTCCTGGATGGTCCGGGAGAAGCGGTGTTCATACTCGTTGGGCTTCAGTTCACCGGCCTTGTAGGCGGCGGAGAGCTTGCGGAGCTCGTCGGCGGCACGGTTCGGGTCCACCGGGGTCAGCTCATTGTCGGCCATCTGGAGATCCTGGAGAGGGTCAGCGCGCAAGATACCCACGAGAAACGAGAAAGGTGAAACGCGAGCAGGGCGGGGAGGCCGGGGGGGACCGTGACGGACGGGCCACCCCGCGCCCGTCTCGGGTCTGGTGCTACTCGACCCTCACCCGTCCCGCCGTCTCGCAACCGGTCTCCCGCCGGGTATCGGCGAGGAAGGCGATCTTCCACTCGCCTTCGACGCGGATCATCTGGAAGTTGTCCACCCCACAGTGGGAGAACTGCTCCCCGAGGGAGAAAGTGTAGAAGACCCACAACGAGGCCAGGTCACCATCGACCTGGACGATCGGATCGTAGATCTGCTCGTCCCACGGCTCCCCGGGGTTGCCGGCCTGGGTCACGAAGCGCTCGGTGGACTGGAAGCGGACCGGCTGGCCGACCCGGGGCACGCCGGACATCATCGCCCCATCGGCGAAGGTGCTGGCGATCATCGCGCCATCGTGATGCCGCATCCCGTCGAAGAGGCGCTTGGCCACCGCGATGACCGAGTCACGGGTGGCCGGGTTGACCATCGGGTCGGCGCCCTGTGCCGTGGCAGCGACTGGCGATGCGAGGAGCAGGGTGAGCAGGAGTCGGGCACGCATGGGGATCCTTCGGTTCGAGGTGAGTGCTCAAGCCG
>JAHEFN010000314.1 GCA_024640185.1 Gemmatimonadota bacterium
TCGGACTCGCCGCACTCGGTCTCTCCGTGTGTGGGCGAGTGACGCGCGGCGAGGAACCGACCTTCGCTCATCGAGGGTGCCCCTCTTCGCAGAGCAACGGAGGACGGAAGACCGAGCGAGTGAACCTGCCTGGTGAATCACGTCGGTGCCGCCGCGAGGCAGCGCGATCAGGGACCTGTGCTTTGCTGCTGATCTCCCGTCACCCGTTTCCGTGCTCTGTCCATCGCTTATCGTTCATCGTCTCTCGTCTCTCGTCTCTCGTCTCTCGTCTCTCGTCGTGAAGGAGTCACACCATGAGTCTGAAGGGCAACCTGAAGGGCAAGCGGGCCCTCGTGACCGGGGGAAGCAAGGGGATCGGGTTGGCGGTCGTGGAATCCCTGGTCGAGGCCGGTGCCTCGGTCGCGATCTCCGCCCGCACCACGAAGGATGTCGAGCGCCTCACCAAGCGGCTCGCCAAGCGGACCAAGGCCAAGGTCGTCGGCGTCGTGGCCGACCTGAGCGATCCGGACCATTGCACCAGCGTGGTCGAGAAGGCCGCCAGCGCCATGGGTGGCCTCGACATCCTCGTCAACAACGCCGGCGTGGGGATCTTCAAGTCGATCGAGGCGATGACCTGGGAGGAGTGGCGTCAGCAGATCGACCTCAACCTCGGCGCGGTCTGGGCCTGCACCAAGGCGGCCATCCCTCACCTCAAGGCGAGCAGCGACGCCTGGGTGATCAACATCGGATCGCTCGCCTCGCGCAACGCCTTCGCCAAGGGCACCGGCTACAACGCCAGCAAGTTCGGGCTGCTCGGGATGACCGAGGCGATGATGCTCGACCTGCGGGATCACGAGATCCGGGTCAGCCTCGTGATGCCGGGCTCCGTCAACACCGATTTCGGGAGCTCGCCACGCGAGAAGGGGCGTGGCTGGAAGCTCGAGGCCGAAGACTGCGCCCTGGCGGTGATGCAGCTGCTGGCCTACCCCAAGGGGGCGCACGTCAGCCGGATCGAGATGCGACCGGCGGTGGTCGCGAAGCGCTAGCGGCCGGTCACGAGGGCGTCAGCACCGGCCCTCAGCTGTGGTCACTCAGCTTGTCCAACGTGCGGCGGAGGGCGCGTTCCATCTTCGTGGCTGCTCCGGCGAGCGCCTGGTCCACGTTGTCGCCGACGTGGCGCACCACGATCGGACCGAGCCCAGCCGGGCGCACCTCCACCACGCAGCGAATGTCCTCACCACCCGACTTCTGGTCGCTGTTCTCGTCGCTGAGATGGACCTCGACCCGTGTGAGGGTGTCGCCGAATCGGCCCAAGGCCGCGTCGATGGCAGCCTCGACCTGTGCCGTCAGTGCCGTGCCGCCGGTGATGCTGCTGTCGGTGTTGACTTGGATCTGCATGACGGCCCTTCGCTCTGGGGTTGGGTGAGTCGGGAACGCAAAGATACCTGCCTGTGGGCCGGTGGATCGCCGAGAGAGCGGACCGGCGGGGGTGGCGGAGCGCTAGCCCCCGATGCCGACCTTGATGTGCCGCCACTTCCCCTGGTTGAAGCGCAGCATCGAGAGCGCAGCCCTCGTTGCATGCCCGGCGAGAATCGCCAACCAGACCTCGATCGGGTCGAGGGTACCGGTCTGCTGGATCACGAGGCAGATCCCCAGCGGGATGATGATCTGCGAGATGATCGAGATATAGAGCGGGCTCTTGGTGTCGCCGGTGCCCTGCAGCCCGCCGGTGTACGCCAATGCCACCGCGATCAGGACGCCCGAGACAGAGAGCACCCTGAGCAACTGCACCCCGATCTCGACCACGATCGGCTCGTCCATCCCGAAGATGCCGAGCAGTTGACGCGGGATCGCGATGAACAACACCCCGATCACCGCCGCACCGCTCCCCGCGAACCGGGCCGCCACGTGCACCGCCCCGTCGGCGCGATCGGGGTGGCCGGCACCGAGGTTCTGTCCCGCCACCGCGGCGGCGGCGCCCATCAGTCCCACCGAGGTCCAGGTGATCAGCGAGAACAACTGGGTGTAGGAGACGGCGTAGGCGGCCTGCGCCGCCGCGCTCTCGGCGAGTGAGCCGATGAAGGCGAGCAGCAGCACCCCGCCGACGTTCATGGCGATCCCCTGGATCCCGGTCGGCAACCCGAACTTGAAGAGCGATCGGATGATCGCCCAGTCGGGTCGGAAGCCGTGATCCTTGGGGAACCGAACCACCCAGCCACCATGCCAGAGCCGCCAGAGTCCATACACACCCACCAGACCCGAGGCGATCACGGTGCCCATCGCGGCACCCGCCGTGCCATAGGCCGGGATCGGACCCAGCCCACGGATCAGGATCACGTTGAGGACGATGTTGAGGACCGTCATGCCGACGCCCAGCACCATCGGCGTCCGGGCATCGCCGGCCGAGCGAAGCGCGCCGCCGAGCATGAAGAAGACCAGCATGCCGAGCGAGTAGACGAACATGATCCTGAGGTACGGCAAGGCCTCGGCCTGAACCGCCGCCGTGGCGTTGACCGAACTCAGCAGCTCCGGCGCCAGGATGTAGCCGAGCGGGGCGAGGACGCCGAGCGACAGGGCGATGGCCGTCAGGAAGGCCTGGAAGACGGTGCGGTCGGCCAGGTCACCGTCGTCCGCCCCCACGAATCGCGCCACCAGCACGCTCATCCCGGTGAACAACGACATGATGAAGACGATGACCACGATGAAGATCTGGTTGGCCACCCCGATCCCGGCGTTGCCGGTGAAGCCGACGAAGTTGCCGACCATGGCGTGGTCGATGATCCCCTGCAGGCCGCCGACGATGTTGGTGAGCATTGCGGGCCAGGCGAGCTTCCAGACCGCCGGCGTGAGGGGACCCTCGATGATCGTACGGTCGAAGCGACGCCCCGGAGAGATCGGGACGTCAGCGGTCACCTCTGGTGCGGCGGATCCGGAGCCAACGGTAGGCGGCGCGGTGTCCTTGAGGGGTTGGCTCACCGACGGAATCTAGCGGCATCCGCCAACCGAAGGACGTCGGCCCCTTGGCGCGTCACTGATT
>JAHEFN010000315.1 GCA_024640185.1 Gemmatimonadota bacterium
TGCGCCGCGCCAGGATGCGATCGATGAGAGCCTCCGTCTGATCCACGGTCTGGTGGTGACC
Organism: Gemmatimonadota bacterium; assembly: GCA_024640185.1. Lineage (GTDB taxonomy): Bacteria > Gemmatimonadota > Gemmatimonadetes > Gemmatimonadales > GWC2-71-9 > Palsa-1233. The sequence goes on from JAHEFN010000315.1 coordinate 62, forward strand.
CCACCAGATCACCTCCGGATCGCCCCAGATCAGGTGCATCTCCCGCACGTGGCGCCGGGTGACGGGCTCGAGGTGAAGACGATCGGTGTGGAACACGGTTTGGATCACGACTCCGAGGCTACGGCAGCATGGGACGGGCGGTTCCATCGTTATTCGACGATTACCTCCGCGCGGCCCTCCCATCAGTGCCGTTTGGCCCCATGCGCAACCCTGGGGCGGTACCTACCGTGCGAATATGGACGAGCACGTGGTGATTCGCCCGCTCGAAGAGCGGCCAGGGGCGGCTGCGCTGCTCGCCGAGTGGTTCATGGCCGAGTGGCCCGAGTACCACCGCGGCAAGACGCTCGGCGACGTGTCGTCCATGTTCCGGCTCCGGGACGTCCAACAGACCTTCATCGCCGAGCTCGATGACGAGATCATCGGCACCGTCGCTCTCCGCAACTCGTGGTCGGATGCCCCTCAGATCGAGACCCCGTGGGTCGGCGGTCTGTTCGTCCGCCCCAGCGACCGCGGGCAGGGTGTTGCGATGGCGCTGGTCGATGCTGCGTGCGCCCACGCCTTCAGCAGTGGTCACGAGTCCGTCCACATCGCCGTCCGGGACGGAGCCGACTCCTATGAGCAGCGTGGCTGGAAGATGGTCGGCACGATGATGACGGACACCGAGTCCGTCACCGTGCTGCGCTGCGACGCCGCCTGAGCCGCTGAACGCTCCGATTCCTGCTTCATCGAAGCTTCATGGACGCGCCCATTGGGGCTTCATCCCGGTGCGATGTGATGTGGAGGTACAGCGGACCGCAGGGTCCGACGGCAACCTCCCCAAAGGAGAAGGAAGATGCTCCGCAAGTCTCTCACCATCCTGGCGCTCCTTGCGCTGGTGGCAGCGATTCCTGCGGTTGCGTTCGCCGGCAACGGCAACTCGGACGCCGGCCTTGGCCAGCACCGTGCGCAACTGCAGGTCGACCCCGCCGCAGGCGGGAATGGCTTCGGTCAGACGATCCAGGCTCAGCTGCAGATCGACCCGGCCCAGTGTGACGGCGAAGGCTTTGGCTACGGCTACGGCGTCGCCGACGGCGAGGAGCTTGCTCCGCAGCCGCAGGACGGCACCGGATACGGCGCCGCCGCTCACCAGGCCGATGGGACCTGGAGCCCGGGTCGGGGCAACGCCGGCGCAGCCGGTGTGGTCGGCCCGATGGATGGGACCGGGATCTACCACGAGGACGGCGCGGTCGTCGCTCCCCGTGACGGCACCGGCCTCCGCATCGGCGCCGCCCAGCGCGGCCAGAACCGGTGACTTCCATCGCTCGGAGGAACGGGCCCGGGATGTCCCGGGTCCGTTCCTAACATCAGCTCATGGACTCCCGCCGGATCCTCGTCGTCGACGACGAGAAGAACATCCGGAAGATCGTGACCTCCTACCTCCGGGCGGAGGGCTTCGACGTGTCGGAGGCAGCGGACGGCGAGGAGGCGCTCGCCGCCTTCGATCGTCTCGACCCCGACCTCGTCATCCTCGACGTGATGATGCCCGGCATCGACGGGATCGAGACGCTGCGCCGGCTGCGGGTCAAGTCGGACGTGTACGTGATCATGCTCACCGCCCGTGCCGAGGAGATGGACCGGGTGGTCGGGTTGTCGGTGGGGGCCGACGACTACGTCACCAAGCCGTTCGGCGCCAAAGAGCTCGTGGCGAGGGTGAAGGCCGTGTTGCGCCGTGCCAGATTCGATGTAGCCGCCACCCCGGATGACGTGATCCACCTCGATGGGCTCGTCGTCGACGTCGCCCGGCACGAGGTGCGTCGTGACGGTGAAACGGTGGAGTTGACCGCCCTCGAGTTCGAGCTCCTCGCCGCACTCGCCGGATCACCGGGTCGGGTGTTCTCGCGCCGCCAGCTCCTCGAGCGGGTGTGGGGGTGGGACTTCGTCGGCGACGAGCGCGTCGTGGACGTCCACGTCCGCAATCTCCGCAAGGCGTTGGGGGACGACGCGACCGACCCGCGGTGGGTGGCCACGGTGCGCGGGGTCGGGTACAAGGCGGTCGGCTGATGCGCCGCCGCAGCCTCTCCTTCAAGCTGTTCCTGTCGTATCTCGTGGTGGTGGCGATCGCCGCCGTCGCCGCGTTCGGGGTGGCCAGGTGGCTGGGGCCCCGGCTGTTCGACACCGAGGTGCAGCAGATCGGCCAGCGGATCGGATGGGTGGACGGCACTCCCGGTGGCACGGGGCAGGGTGCGGACAACGGAGCGGGTGCGGACCGGGGGAGAGGTCCGGGTGCCGGGTCGGGTGGCACCGCGGCCACCACCACCGCCACGGTGACGCCGGGCGCGGGGGTGGAAGCGCAGCAGCAGGCGATCGAGGACGAGTTGAACGATGCGTTCACCGGCTCGTTGTCGGCCGCGGTGCTCGTCGCCCTCGCCGTGGGGCTGGTGGCCGGGATCGTCGCGGCCGCCGTCATCTCACGCCGATTGCTGCGTCCCCTCGACCGCATGCGATCGGCGGTGCGGCGGATGGCCAAGGGTGATCACTCCGAGCGGGTGGAGGTGCCGCCCGATCGCGAGCTCGCCGACCTCGCCACCGACGTCAACGCGCTCGGTGCGGCGCTGGCGGAGACCGAGGAACGCCGCGCCCGATTGGTCTCCGATCTCTCGCACGAGCTGCGAACCCCCATCACCTCACTCGACGGGTTCCTCGAGGGCATCGAGGACGGCGTCTTCGAACCCGACGCCGAGACGCTCTCCGCCATGCGGAGCGAGATACGGAGGCTGGAGCGGCTGGCGAGTGATCTGGGGGCCCTGTCGCGAACGGCCGAAGCAGCATTCGATCTGACCCCGGCCCGCACCGATCTCGCCGGAATCGCCGGAGCTTCAGCACGGGCGCTGACCGGTGCTGCCGCCACCGCCGGGGTGACGATCGACACCGGTGGGCTCGCCGACAACCTCCCGGTGGCGGTG
>JAHEFN010000055.1 GCA_024640185.1 Gemmatimonadota bacterium
CGTCTCGACATGCTAGGGCCTCGCAATCACGGCGGTCACGGCGACCGTGTCGGACATGGCGGGATGGGTCACCTTGACGGTCACGGTGGTACGGTCGCGGGAGCTGGTGTTGGTTCGGAGCACGGTGGTCGTCCGGCGCATGCCGTCATAGCCGGAGAATCCGGACGTGTCCGCCCCGGCACCGCTGCCGTAGAGTGCCGCCAACCGATCGTAGCGCGGGTCGGCCCGGACCAGTTCCAGTCGGGCTGTGGCGACGCCCGTCGCAATGGTGCGGAACGATGCCTCTCCCATCGTTCGCGAGAATGACCCGGCGAAGCGAGCGAAGGTCGTCGCCATCAGGACCAGGATGACCAGGGCGATCATCAACTCGATCAGGGTGAACCCGCGGCGGTCCCTTGGCCTCATCGATACCTCACCCAGCTGCCCGTGGCATAGGAGTACCCCTCGACCCGTCCCGTCACCCGAGTGAGGGCGATGCCCCGACACCACTTGCAGGCGGGGTCCGTCCTCGGCGAGGCGACGTAGAGGGAGCCACTCCGCGAGGCGGAGCCATCCCGACGATAGACGATGCTGGTCCACTCCGACGGTTCGGCCGGGGCGGGGAGGTTGGGCATCGCGCCCTTGCCGAGCCGGAAGCCGTCGTCCAGGACGCTGAAGATCACCCGCTCCCCGTTGTCGATCGTGGCGTTGTTGTTGGCGTCCTCGTGAATCCGGATCCGGTCGTTGCCGATCACGGTGACGCGGACATCCATCTGGAGGGAGACCGCCGTCCGCTGCGCCTGACTCAGGTCGCCGATCAGCCCCCGTGCCACGCTGTCGGCACGGTAGCGGACCCAGTCGAGGCGGGATGACGCGATGGCCGCCAAGATCCCGATCATCACGATGACGATCAGCATCTCGATCAGGGTCATCCCGCGTCGGGCGCGGGCTCGGGGACGGTTCATGGGGTGAATACTAGCAAGAATCACACCGCCTTACGCACCGGTGAAGGGCCTGCCCATGTGGGCTCCCCCTGGCGCCACGGGACTGGTTTGCATGCGAAACAGCGGCGATCTGCGGCACGACGGCCCCGGTGACCGTGCGGGTGGGACCCAGGCCGGATTACTATTGACCCGGCAGCATGCCCAGTCCCGGCGCCCACTTCACACCCCGCAAGCATCGATTATGGCCGACCAAACCCTGATGGACAAGCTCGTTTCCCTCGCCAAGCGGCGGGGCTTCGTCTTCCAATCCTCGGAGGTCTATGGCGGGCTGGGCTCGGTCTGGGACTATGGCCCGCTGGGGGTCGAGCTCAAGCGGAACGTCAAGGAGAGCTGGTGGCGGGCGATGGTGCATGCCCGTGAGGACATCGAGGGGCTCGATGCCGCGATCCTGATGCACCCCAAGGTGTGGGAGGCCTCGGGCCACGTGAGCGGCTTCACCGACCCGCTGGTCGACTGCCGGACCTGCAAGGCGCGCTTCCGGGCGGACAAGATGGCGGAGGCCCGCTGCCCGCAGAAGCCCAGCAAGGCGCCCGGCGAGCACGCGGCGTGCGATCTGACCGAACCCCGACTCTTCAACCTGATGTTCAAGACCTTCATGGGTCCGGTCGAGGAGCAGGCCTCGGTGGTCTACCTCCGCCCCGAGACGGCCCAGGGGATCTACGTCAACTACCTGAACGTGCTCAACGCGACGCGCCAGAAGATCCCCTTCGGGATCGCCCAGATCGGCAAGGCGTTTCGCAACGAGATCACCCCGGGAAACTTCATCTTCCGCACCCGAGAGTTCGAGCAGATGGAGATGCAGTTCTTCGTCAAGCCGGGGACGGACGAGGGGTGGTTCGAGCAGTGGCGGGAACAGCGGATGGCCTGGCATCATGCGCTCGGGCTCTCGGCCGACCGGCTCCGTTGGCATGAGCATGGTCCGGGTGAGTTGGCCCACTACGCCAAGGCGGCGTACGACATCGAGTATGAGTTCCCCTTCGGGTGGCAGGAGATCGAGGGGGTGCACAATCGCACCGATTTCGACCTTGGGCGCCATCAGGAGCATTCCGGCAAGAAGCTTGAGTACTTCGAGCAGGCCAGCGGCGATCGCTACCTCCCCTATGTCGTCGAGACCTCGGCGGGAGCCGATCGGGTGGCCCTGACGGTGTTGGTCGATGCCTACCGCGAGGAGGAGGTCGAGGGTGAGGTGCGCGTAGTCCTGGGCTTCGACCCGGCCATCGCCCCGATCAAGGCGGCCATCCTGCCGCTGACGAAGAAGGACGGTCTCCCGGAGGTTGCCCAGGGACTCTACCGCGACGTGCGCCGCCGGCTACCGGCCTTCTACGATGACGGCGGCGCGATCGGTCGGCGCTATCGCCGGCAGGATGAGGTCGGCACGCCGTGGTGCTTCACGGTGGACCACGACACCCTCACCGACCAGACCGTCACGGTCCGCGATCGCGACACGATGGCCCAGGAACGCATCGCCATCGATCAGGTCCCTCAGTGGCTGATCGACCGACTCGGGATGGCATGATGACCAAGCGGCGGAAGATCGGCGACCGGGAGTTGACCCCCGAGACCCTGATGATGAGTTACGGCTACGATCCGGCCCTCAGCGAGGGGGCGGTGAAGTCGCCGATCTTCCAGACCTCCACCTTCGCCTTCAAGTCCGCGGAGGAGGGGAAGGCCCACTTCGCGCTCGCCTACGGCCTGCGCGAGCCCATCGGTGACGAGCAGCTGGGGTTGATCTACTCCCGGCTGAACAATCCGGATCTCGAGATCCTCGAGGACCGGCTGACGCTCTTCGACCGAGCGGAGCGAGCCGCGGTCTTCGCCAGCGGGATGGCGGCGATCACCACCTCCCTGCTGGCCTACCTCCGGCCGGGTGACGTGGTGGTCCACAGCGGCCCGATCTATGGTGGTTCGGACCACTTCCTCCGCAAGATCCTCCCGGAGATGGGCATCACGCCGGTGGGCTTCCGGGCCGGGGTGCCGTTCGCCGAGGTCGAGCCGATGCTGCGCCAGGAAGTGGGCGACCGTCGGGTGGGCGCGGTGCTGATCGAGACGCCGGCCAACCCGACCAACGGCCTGGTCGATATCGCGGCGGTGGCGGCATTCACCCGCAGCCATGATGACGGCGACCGGCGGGTGCCGCTGATGGTGGACAACACCTTTCTTGGCCCGATCTACCAGATGCCACTCGCCCATGGCGCGGACATCGTCCTCTATTCTGCCACCAAGTACATCGGCGGTCACAGTGATGTGATCGCCGGGGCGGCGCTCGGTTCCCGGGAGATGATGGCCCCGATCAGCGCGATGCGGACCTTCCTGGGCACCATGGCCTCACCATGGAGTGGCTGGCTGTTGATGCGCTCGATGGAGACGCTCAAGCTGCGGATGGAGGCGGCCACGCGAAACGCCGGAGCGATCGCCGCCTTCCTCTCGACCCACCCGCGGATCAAGCACGTCGATTGGCTCGGGCTGATGGCGGATGACGATCCGATGAAGCCGGTGTACGACCGACAATGTCTGGGCGCCGGTTCGATGATCTCCTTCGAGGTGCATGGCGGCGAAGCCGAGGCGTTTCGCTTTCTCAACGCCCTCAGTTTGGTCAAGCTCGCCGTCTCCCTGGGTGGCACCGAGTCGCTGGCCCAGCACCCCCAGACGATGACCCACGCCGACGTCGATCCGGACCATCAGGTCACGCTCGGCATCACCCCGGCGCTGGTCCGCCTCTCGGTGGGCATCGAGGACGCCACCGACCTCGCGGCCGACCTCGCCAACGCCCTCGACGCGATCTAGGGGTCCCGATGGATTCGGGGTCATTCGAGGCGATCGTTCGCCAGATGGCCGACGAGATCCCCGAGGAGTTCCTCGCCGGCATCACCGAGATCGTGGTCTCGCCCCGGACGGTGCCGCATCCGATCCACCCCGACGTGTTCACCCTCGGTGAGTGTATCCCCCTGGCGATCGAGGGTGAGGGCGCCGAGGCGGTGCAGTCACGGGTGGTGCTCTACCACGGTTCCTTTCGGGCCCTCGCGGCGGTCGACCCGCGATTTGACTGGCGGGAGGAGGCGTGGGAGACCCTGACCCATGAACTCCGGCATCATGTCGAATGGCGTGCCCGGCAGGATGACCTCGAGGCTGCCGATGCCGCGTCCGAGGCGAACTTCGCCCGGCAGGGTGGGGCGCCCTTCGATCCGCTCTTCTTTCAGGACGGTGAGCACCACGGCGGGGGTCTCTACCGGGTCGATCATGATTGGTTCATCGACCACCGCGTCCACCGTCTGCCGGCGGAGGTGGTGTTCACGTGGCAGGGCCACCGCTATCGGGTCGCTGTCCCTGCCATGACCTCGCTTCCCGCGTATCTTGCAATCGATGGGGTGGCCTCGCCACCCGCCGGGGCGTTGGTCGTGGTGGTGCGCCGGCGACCGCGACTCACCGATCTGTTCCGGTCCTCGACACCCTCGGCGGTGTCGGTCAGGGCCGTTCCCCTAGACGCCGAGGAGCGCAGCTCAGGCCATGGTCTTTGAGACGACAACCTCGCTTCCGCCGGCCGAAGTCCTCGACCGCGCCGTGGCGTTCTTCGGCGAGCGGATTCCCCAGCATGCGGCCTTCCCCGAAAAGCGGAGTGCGGCCCACGTGATGCTCCGTGGGCAGGGTGGCGAGGAGATCGCCATCGCGGTCCGGTCGGCCGACCGGGGCACCCGGGTCCGGGGTTCGACCCTGCTGTTCGATCACGCACTCGATCGCTTCCTCTCGACCCTTCCGGTCGCGGACCGTGTCGCATGAAGGCGCTTCGTGTCACGGTCCTCGATGTCTGGGACGAGATTCGCGTGCCGTTCGATCCGATGATGCGTCTTGCCGACCTCAAGCAGGCCGGTCTCACGTCGGCCCGGGTGACCGATCCAGCCGACCGGTTCCTCCTCAAGTTTCACGGCGCGGAGTTGCGCGACGAGGAGCTCACGGTCGGCGAGGCCGGTATTCCCGAGTCCGCGCCATTGATCGTGATGCGGCGCCATCGCCGCGCCGTGCGCTGATTCCCCATGCTGGTGACCACGTCGCGGGCCTGCCTGGGGCATGATCCCGGGCTTCCCGAGCAGGTTGCCCGCCTCGAGGCCGTGCTCCGCCGACTGAAGACCGACGGCCGATTCCTCCCGACCGAGAGCGCCCCGGCCGGCCGTGGGGCGCTACGGCTCCGCCACCCGGAGGCCTACCTCGACATGCTGGAGCGGAAGGCGACCGATGGCCTCCCGGCGGGCGAGGAGGTCCCGCTCGGACCTGGCTCGTGGCCGGCGATCCTCGGGGCGGTGGGGGCTGCCGTGGCGGCCGTCGACCACGTCCTCACGAGCGGTGGACACGCCTTCGCTGCGGTGCGCCCACCGGGGCACCATGCCAGCGCCACCACCGCGATGGGCTTCTGTCCCGTGAACACGGTGGCGATCGCCACCGCCCATGCCTGGTCGCATGGGGTCGAGCGCGTGCTCATCGTCGATTGGGATGTCCACCATGGCAACGGGACCCAGGAGATCGTGGCCGAGGAGGCCAGGACCCGATTCGTCTCGATGCACCAGTCGCCGTGGTATCCCGGGACCGGGATGGCCGATGAGCGTGGGGTGGGAAACCTCTTCAATGTGCCGATGGCGCCCGGGCTGCCACGGTCGGTCTACGTCGAGGCACTTTGGCGCGCCATCGAGGCGGCCGGTGAGGGGTGGCGTCCCGATCTCGTGCTGATCTCCGCCGGCTACGATTCGCTGGCCGGCGATCCGCTCGGGGGCTTCTCGCTCGAACCCGAGGACAATGCGACCTGGGTGGACCGGCTCCGGCAGCGATGGCCCGATGTGCCGGTGGTCGGCGTCTTGGAGGGCGGCTACCTCCCCGATCGCCTCGCTGATGGTGTGCTGGCCACGGTGGAGGCGCTGGCACGATAGATTTGGCGGTACCCTCGCCGATCTTCGCAACCTGTTCGCTTCCTGCGCCGAGTGCCTGCCATGCCACTGACCCTGTCGACCGAACTCCTCGAGCTCCGAACCCGGCACCCCTTCATCATCGCCCGAGGCGGCCAGTCCGAATACCGGACGGTGATGGTCAAGATCACCGATGACGACGGTCATGAGGGATGGGGCGAGGCAGCCGCGACCCGATTCTATGGCGAGACGCTCGACACCGTTCAGGCGGCGTTGCCTCGCTATGCCGACGTGCTCGGCGATGATCCCCAGCAGCTCGAGGCCATCGAGGCGAGGCTCGAGGCCGCGCTCGGCCGCAACGCCGCCGCCCGGGTGGCCGTCTCGGTGGCACTCCATGACCTGGTCGCCAAGCGGGCCGGCCTCTCCCTCTGTCGCTATTGGGGCCTCGATCCGGCGGCGGCGCCGCAGTCGACCTTCACCATCGGGATGGACACGGCGGAGATGGTCCGGACCAAGGTGCTGGAGGCGAGCGACTATCCCGTGCTCAAGATCAAGCTCGGCGGGGACCGCGATCGTGAGCTGCTGGAGACGATCCGGTCGGTCACCGATCGGGAGCTCCGTGTCGATGCCAATTGTGGCTGGACCGGTCCCCAGGCGGTGGCGATGCTGCCGGTGCTGGAGGAGTTCGGCGTCACCCTGCTCGAGCAGCCGGTGGCGCCCCATGATCTCGAGGGTTTCCGTCGCATCCGCCGCCACGCCCGGATCCCGGTGATCGCCGACGAGAGCTGTGTGACCGCAAGGGACATCCCGGCGTTGGTCGGTGCGGTCGACGGCATCAACATCAAGCTCGCCAAGTGCGGCTCACTCCGTGAGGCGTTGCGGATGATCGCCGTGGCCCGGACGCACGGGATGATGGTGATGGTCGGTTGCATGATCGAGTCCTCGCTCGGCATCACGGCGGCCGCGCACTTCACGCCGTTGGTCGATGTGGTCGATCTCGACGGGGCGGCGCTGCTCTCCCAGGACCCGTTCGTCGGTGCCACGATCGACGGCGGGCAGGTGCGGATTCCCGACGGTGCCGGGTTGGGGGTCAGTCGACGGTGACCGTCGACCGCTTCGCCCAGGTGGCGCTCCCGCTGCCGGTGGCGGAGCCCTATCGCTATCGGGTGCCGGCGACGCTCGCCGACCGCGCGCTCCCCGGGGCGCGCGTCGTCGTTCCGGTGAGGCAGCGGGAGATGATCGGGATCATCACCGCGGTCGATGACATCGGCCCCGATGCCGCGCCGCGTGACCTGCTGGCACTCCCCGATGACGAGCCAGCCCTCTCAGCGCCGCTGCTCGCCCTCGCGGGGGAGGCGGCGCGTCACTGGGGGTGTCCGCCGGGACTGATGTTGCGGGCGATGCTGCCGGGACCGTTGTGGGGACGCACCACGGTCACCCTGCGCCTCGGTGAGGTGCCTGCCGGTGGCCTCGGCGGTGCCGCCGGCGCGTTGGTTGACTGGCTTCGTCACCGGGGTGGTCATGGCACGGTGCAGGCCGCCAGTCGGGCCCTCCATCGTCCGGTCTGGGAGGTCGCCGATCGCCTTCGCCGGGTCGGCACACTCACGATCGAGGTGGCCCCCCCTGACGTCCGGGGTGGGGCCGCCACGGAGCGCGTGGCGGTGCTCGTCGGCGATCCGCTCACCCTGACCGAGCGGGAGCGCCGGTTCCACCGAGCGCCGGCACGGCGTGCGCTCTACCAGGCGCTCGAGGATGCCGGTGGGCGCCAGAGTGCCGCCGCACTGATCGAGCGCGCCGGCACGTCGGCTGCGCCACTGAAGGCGTTGGTCGAGTCCGGGATCGTGGCCTACGAGGAGGAGGAGGTCTCGCGGGATCCGTTCGCGGCGCTGGCCACGACCCCGCCGCCGGCGACCCTGACGGATGCGCAGCAGGGCGCGCTCGAGGCCCTCGGGGCGCTCGCCCCGGGCGAGGCGGGACTGCTCTTTGGGGTGACCGGGTCGGGCAAGACCGCCGTCTATCTCGAACGGATCCGCCAGCTGCTCCGCGAGGATCGCGGCGCGATCCTGCTGGTTCCCGAGATCGCCCTCACGCCGCAGACGGTGGCCCGGGTGCGCGGCGCGTTCGGCGACGAGGTGGCCGTGCTCCACAGTGGCCTCTCGGACAACGAGCGGGCCGACGCCTGGCGGATGTTGCGACGCGGCGATCGTCGGGTCGCCGTGGGGGCCCGATCGGCGGTCTTCGCTCCGGTGGCACGCCTCGGGGTGATCGTGCTCGATGAGGAGCACGAGGCGAGCTACAAGAACGGCGAAACGCCGCGCTATCATGCCCGGGACATCGCCCGGATGCGTGCCCGCCTCGAGGGTGCCACCCTGGTTCTCGGCAGCGCCACCCCATCGCTGGAGTCCTGGGTCCGAATCTCCGGTCCGGATCACCGGGTCATGTTGCCGGCCCGGATCGGTGGGCATCCCCTGCCACCGGTGGAGTTGGTTGATCTTCGCCGTGAGCCGAGCATCGCCGACTCCGCCGTGCCGTGGACGGCTCCGCTCGATGAGGCGGTGACCACCTCACTCAGTCGCGGCGAGCAGGTGTTGCTGCTGCTCAACCGCCGCGGCTGGGCCTCGTTCATCCAATGTCCCCAGTGTGGGGCGACCTGCGACTGCCCGCAGTGCAGCATCACCCTCACGGTGCATCGCCACCCCGAACAGCTGCGGTGCCACTACTGCGATCATCGCGCGGCGGTCCCGACGGCGTGCCAGGCGTGCGGTGCGAAGACCACACGACACCGCGGGGCCGGAACCCAGCAGCTCGAACGGCTGATGGCGGAACGCTTTCCGTCGGCGCGACTGGCGAGGATGGACCTCGATACGACGTCGACCCGGTGGTCGCACCACCACATTCTCGAGCGGGTCGGGCGGGGCGAGGTCGACATTCTCCTCGGCACCCAGATGATCGCCAAGGGGCTCGACTTTCCCAACGTGACGCTGGTGGGCGTGATCGACGCCGATCTCGCCCTGCACCTCCCCGACTTCCGCGCCAGTGAGCGGACCTTCCAATTGGTGGCCCAGGTTGCCGGCCGGGCCGGCCGGGGACCCAAGGGTGGCCGGGTCATGGTCCAGTCGCGACAGCCCGACCACCCCGCGCTGGTGCGGGCGGCGGCGCACGACGCCGAGGGGTTTCTCGCCGACGAACTCGTCTTGCGGCAGTCACCCGCCTATCCCCCATGCACCGCCCTCGCGCGGGTGGTGGTCACCGGTGCCGATCAGCAGGCGGTGATGGCCCGCGCCATCGAGTTCGGCGAGTGGTCGGAACGGGCGATCGCGCGTTCCGGCCGCGCCCTGCTGGTGCTCGGTCCGGCGCCGTGCCCCATCGAGCGGATCCGCAACGAGTGGCGGGTCCACCTGTTGATCAAGGGTGAGGAACGTGATCTCGCCGCCTGGGTGCGGACCGTGGGACCACGGCTCTCGGGACGGCGCGGCGAGGTTCGGCTGTCGCTCGACCGTGACCCGGTCTCGCTGCTCTGACGGTCAGGATGTACCTTGGGGGAGTCCCCCCCCCATTCCCACCTCAGTGGAGGCGCTGTGAAGAAACTCCTCACCGAGTTCGTCGGCACATTCTTCCTTGTGCTCATCATCGGCCTGGCCGTCACCGGCGACGCGGCGCTCGCGGCACTGCCCATCGGCATCGGTCTGGCCGTGCTGGTCTACATGGGGGGGCACATCTCCGGGGCCCACTACAATCCGGCGGTCAGCACCGCGCTGTTGATGCGGGGCAAGATGCCATCCGCCGACTTCGTGCCATATGTGGCAGCCCAGATCGGCGGCGCGATCGCGGCGGCGGCGATGGTCCTGCTGGTGACCGGGCAGAGCTTCGCCCCGATGCCGGCTGCGGAGATCGGCATCGTGGCGCCACTCATGGTCGAGGTGCTCTTCACCTTCCTGCTGGCGCTGGTGGTGCTCAACACCGCCACGCACGCCAAGACGGCGGGCAACTCCTACTACGGGTTGGCGATCGGTGGAACGGTCCTGGTCGGCGCCTGGGTGGGTGGTGGCATCTCCGGTGGCGCCTTCAACCCGGCGGTCGGGATCGGGCCGACCCTGGTGCACGCCCTGGCCGGTGAGGGGTCGTTTGCCAGTCTCTGGTTGTATCTGGTGGGGCCGCTTGCGGGCGGCGTGCTCGCTGCCGTCGTCTTCGCGATCCAGGAAGCCCCGGACGGCAGCTGAGCGCTACGGCCGGGGGGCGAGCCGGATCATCACGCCGAGCGTCAGGAGCCGGCCGCTCCCGGGTTCGATCACCCGACCACCGAAGCCGTTGACGACCACCGAGGCCACGTAGGCCCGATCGAAGAGGTTGCGGACCGATCCGAAGGCCGTGACCGTTCGGGTCGCGGGCCAGCGCAGCGCCGCGTTGGTGATGCCGCCCGCCCAGCCCGGCACGGTCACCGTGTTGCCGTCATCGGCTGTCAGCGCGCTGCTCAAGCCGTGGTCGAGGTCCACCAGGATCCCGGCCACCGAGCCGGTGAGCCCGAGCCGGGCGGTGAGGCGCGGG